>JAASSH010000320.1 GCA_021767985.1 Gammaproteobacteria bacterium
GGTAGAACCCGTTAGCCTGTGCGGATACTCGGTCGCGCACCTGGCTGATTGAATTATTGAGCACGAAACCGGGTAGCTCTGCATCCGGCTTGCCGCGTGGAGTACCCAGGTAAAACACCATCGCCAGTATAACGTTGCTGGCATTTTCGATACTGGCCGCGAGCTTGGCGTCGGTGTTGAGCGCTTGCTCGGCCTCGAACAGGCTTGATTTCAGGGTCTCGATATCCTGGCTGAGGCGCGTGTTCATACTGGACTGGAGATAAAACTCGAGAATTTCGGTAATCGCCTGGTTGTTACCTTCGAACTCCAGCATTGCTCCCAGCGCGTCGACATCCGCGGCTATATCGCCAAAACTGGCGTTGGAGAAAAACTCGATTAGTTCGCGGATATACAGCGCTCCAGGATCTATTTGCGGTTCGAGGAAAAATACGGTCTGACCGATGACCTTGGCCCCGCCTTCTGACAGGCGGTCGATCAGTTCGGCATGCAGATCTCGCGGCCAGGGCCAGCGGCCGATATTATCGATGCTTGCATCGTCGATGGCGATCACGGCAATTTTTTCGGAAGGTAGACGGTCGGTCGACCGAACACCCCAGTCGTAGAAGCTGCGTTCGAGGCTCTGGAACGGGGCCGCACCCGAGAACAGGACCACCACGATGGTAATCATCAGCCCAGCGAACCAGTCGCTACTCCAAAAACGGGTTCTCATACCGTCTCCATAGTTCAAATTATTATTAGCCGTCCTGCTGCTTGTCGTGGTTTCTTGCAGGACTTGCGACTGGATAAAACCAGAATCCAAATCGTATGCTATTCAATAGTTTATACGATCACCATGAACTGGTTAACAGCTTGAAGTCTACGCGCCACCATTTAAATCGCGATGGCCTTAGACTATAAGGTCGTATGCTCTTTTTTACCAGAGCTAAGCCCTAAAAAGTTGATTAAGATTCCAAATTTGAAATGCCAGTCAATTGACCTAGACTTGATTTGATCTGCGCCTAATTATCCCGTTTCCCGTTTGCAGGTCGGGTATCGTCGAATGTCAGAATTACTCCAGAGAATCGAACGCCTCAACGAGATAGGTATCGCGTTGTCGGCGGAAAACGATACTCCCAGGCTGCTCGAATTAATCATGATGGGTGCAAAATCCTTAACTCATGCAGATGGCGGTTCGCTTTATTTTCTGCAGGACGACAAGCTTAGTTTCGAGATAATTTCCAACGATTCTCTCGACCTGCAAATGGGCGGCACCTCGGGTAACGAAATCACCTTCCCCGCTATTCCCCTGGTTATCGATGGCCGGGAAAATCACGCCAACGTCGTTACTCATTGCGTGCTGTCAGGCGAAACCATAAACATAGCCGATGCCTATCACGAGGATGGTTTCGATTTTAGCGGTACTCGTGACTTCGATAGCAAGACAGGATACCGGACCCGGTCGATGCTGACCTTTCCGCTCAAGGATCATGAGCAGGAGATCATCGGTGTGTTGCAGTTGATAAATGCCCGCAGTATCGAAACCGGTGAGGTCCAGCCGTTTAGCGCGATCGAACAGCAGTTGGCCGAGTCACTGGCCTCACAGGCGGCGGTTGCACTTACCCAGCGTCGGTTGATTTCCGAGTTACAGATGTTGTTCGAATCTTTTATTCGAATGATTGCATCAGCGATCGACGATAAGTCACCCTACACCGGAGGGCACTGTCGACGCATTCCGGTACTCACGATGATGCTGGCCGAGGCCGCGCATCGAACGCAGCGGGGTTCGCTTAAAAATTTCAGGATAACGGATAAGGATCGCTACGAACTCGAGACTGCTGCATGGTTGCACGATTGCGGCAAGGTGGTTACGCCTGAATACGTGATGGACAAATCCACCAAGCTGGAAACGATTTACGATCGAATTCATGCTTTGGAAGCACGCTTCGAAATCCTGCAGCGTGATGCCGAGATCGAATATCTGCGAGCTTGCATGGCGAGCGGGGCAGGGCAATCCGACGGGGAGGCACGCATCGTCTACGAACAGAAATGCCAACAGTATCGACAGGATTTCGAGTTTCTGCGCAAAGTCAACATCGGCGGTGAATTCATGCGGGATGACGATATCGCGCGGCTACGGCAGCTGGCCCGGGTCCAGTGGCTCGATGTCTCTGGCCAGCGCAGACCGCTGTTAAGCGAGGACGAAGTGTTAAATCTCAGCATTGAACGCGGCACCCTGAATGACGCTGAGCGCGAGGTGATCAACAATCATATCGTTGCCACAATCAAGATGCTCGAATCCCTGCCTTTTCCGAAGAACTTGCAGAATGTGCCCGAGTATGCCGGAGGGCATCATGAAAGAATGGACGGTAGCGGTTATCCGCGCGGACTTCGTCGTGACGAGATGTCCGTGCAGGCGCGCATCATGGCGATAGCGGATATATTTGAAGCGCTGACCGCAAGCGACAGGCCCTATAAGAAAGGCAAGAAGTTATCCGAGTGTCTCAGGATTATGGGGCGCATGAAACAAGATCAGCACATCGACCCGGATATATTTGATGTCTTCATCCGTGAAAGGGTTTACCTGGATTATGCGGAAGAGTTTCTGGATCCGGAACAGATAGATGAAATCGATGAAAGCCTGATCCCGGGATACGCAGGCTAGTTGCCGAACGATGCCCGCAGAGATTCAGGCGGTCTCAAGGTCGGCAGGCTCTGAAGTATCGACTCCGTCCCTTAATACATAAGTTTCGATATCTTTTTCGTTTAGCAGAAACGAGGCGGCCGAGCTGCGCCGACCGGTGTCACAGTAAATAACGTATTTCTTGTCGACATCGAGTGAATTTGCCTTCATGCGTAAAAAAATCAGCGGAATGTTGATACTGCCCTTGATGTGTTTGGCCTTGTGCTCGGTCGGCAACCGCACATCGAACCAGACGGCACCTTCCGCAACCAGCTTCTTGCCTTCATCGTAATCGACCCAGTTGAGTAGCGGCTCGTTGAGCAGGGAGTTGAAATCCTCCTTGTTGAGTCGCATCAGGTGGCCATCGGTAAGCATGGTAATGGTAGCGTTGCGTTTGCTGTCGGAAATCAGGGCCTCTTCACCGAAGCTGTCTCCGACCGACAGGGTTGCAAGCTTGACCCCGTTGGGATTGGCGGGTGTCGACCGGGTTACCAGGCAGCGGCCTTCCTTGATGATGTAAAAGTAATCACCCTCGGCATCCTGCTCGATGACTTTTTCTCCGGGTTTGTAGCTTACCGACTCCATGCGCATGAACATCGCCTGGATGTTGGCCGGTGGAATACGGTGAAAAGCCCGGGTCTGAAGGATTCGCGTCATCCAGTCGGTTTCGTCGTCATCTTCGTCAACTGCTTCGACCGAGTAGCTGCCGGTCTGGTCCCAGGTCAACATGATATCGAGCATGTCGCTGTTGATCTTGGTGATAACGGCCGCGGATTTGGCACGCGCCGAAACCGGGCGCGGAAAGCCGTGAGCGACTGGCTGCAGCCCATCGGGAGAGCCCGCCTTGATGACCTTTACCACTTTCTTGTCCTGCACCAGTTCGATTTCGCCCTGGAGCACGTAAACATGAAACTTTTCCTGGTCACCTTTCTTAAAAATATAGTGGCCTGGCTGTATCTGGGTAGCTGATATTTTTTTGATTAATTCTTGAGCGTTTTCAGGATTCAGAGAATTGATCGGTGAAAGTGATTTTATTTGATTGGGATCAATTTCAAGGCTCATGTCTTATTCGGGAATCCTTTGCATGCAGCATAAATAAATGGCTATTTTGGCGCTTGGTACCCGATAAAGCAACTACTGCAACCAAATAATCGAAGTGGGTCACAGTCCTCCCGGCTTTATCCCGATTGGCTTGTGATGTCCAC
>JAASSH010000321.1 GCA_021767985.1 Gammaproteobacteria bacterium
CTGGCTCGACACCTTGGCGAGACGGTTATTCAGGTACTTGATGCGTTTGCCCAGCAGGCGTCGGTCGGTTTCGAGCTGGGTCTCGCCCGGCCCGCGCAGCCCGATACCGCCCTTTTGCCGCTCGAGGTGGGTCCAGCCCCGGACCAGGCGGGTCGATAAATGCCTGAGCTGGGCCAGTTCGACCTGCAGCTTACCCTCGAAGGATTGCGCGCGCTGCGCAAAAATATCGAGGATCAGGCCGGTACGGTCCAGCACCCTGCACTTCAGCTCGCGTTCGAGGTTTCTTTCCTGAGATGGCGACAGAGCGTGATTAAACAGCACCACGTCGATCTCCCGGGACGCGACCTGGGCCGCGATTTCTTCGAGTTTACCCTTGCCGATAAAGGTTTTCGCCGACGCCTGCTGGCGACTGCCCGTGATCAGGTCGACATCCTCGACGTCAGCGGAGCGTACCAGCTCGATGAATTCATCCAGATCGTCCTGATCCTGCTGTTGTGGGAAATTGATATGGACCAACAGTGCCCGCTCGCCTCCGCGCGGCCGCTCAAATTCGAACAAAGAGCCCTCCGGTCCGGGTCATATCGCGCAGATCACCGTTAACGGTTACCCGCACCCTCGCTATCATCCGCATGGGGATGGTCGATATGAACATTACGCGCTGGCACAATCGTCGAGATTGCGTGTTTGTATACCATCTGACTGACATTATTCTTGAGCAGCACGACGAACTGATCGAAAGACTCGATCTGCCCCTGCAACTTGATCCCGTTGACCAGGAAGATTGAAACCGGTACATGCTCTCTGCGTAACGCATTCAGGTAGGGTTCTTGTAACATTTGCCCTTTGGACATAATCTAGCACTCCATAAAGTTATTATTCTAAATCTACCGTGGAAAGCGAATTTAACCGTTTAGTAGAATGTGAGATTCCTTTCTATTAAAAACGTTCCGGTCAGGGCCGTGAAAAAGTGGCCTCAACTCGCCGGAATATAGCATCTTTACGGTAATTCAGGCAATCGAAGGCGTTTCCGGGCGGCTGCTTGCGTAACCACGTGATCTGGCGCTTGGCCAGCTGGCGGGTCGCGGCGATCGACTTATCGATCATTTGCTGCTGCGACAATTCGCCATCGAGGTGCTGCCAGACTTGCCGATAGCCCACGCAGCGCATCGACGGCAGCGACAGATCGAGATCGCCGCGCTGCCTGAGTCGCGCAACTTCGTCGATAAATCCCTGTTCCAGCATCTCGTGAAAGCGAGTCTCGATACGGCGGTGCAAAGCCGCCCGGTCGTCGGCCGCGAGGATTATCCTTTCGATCGGGCCGGCATAACCGCTGGATTCATGCTGCTGCAGTTTTGACAGGGGTTCGCCCGAAATCTCGTAAACCTCGAGCGCGCGCTGAATACGCTGCGAATCTGTAGGCTTGATGCGACCCGCACTCACTGGATCGACGGCCGCGAGTCGCTCGTGCATCAACCGCCAGCCCTGTTGCTGCGCTTCCTGGTCGAGACGCCGGCGCAGGGCTTCATCGGCCTCGGGCAGCCGGTTCAGACCCTGCTCGAAGGCGTGATAGTAAAGCATCGTACCGCCCACCAGCAGCGGCAGGCGGCCGCGCGCGCTGATCTCGGCCACCAGTCGCTGGCTTTGCTGCACGAAATCCCAGGCCGAAAATTGCTCGGCAGGATCGATGATATCGACCAGGTGATGCGGAAACCGGCGCAGGATTTCCGGCGCCGGCTTGGCGGTACCGATATCCATGTCGCGGTAAATCAGCGCCGAATCGACGCTGATGATCTCGACCTCGAAGCGCCGCGCGATTTCGAGCGCGAGCTCGGTTTTGCCCGTCGCGGTAGCGCCCATCAGGAACATAACCCTGGCTGCGGACATCTTACTGCCCGCGCAAAAACAGCTTGTCGAGCTGGTCCAGGTTGAGTTGCTTCCAGGTCGGGCGTCCATGATTGCATTGCCCGCTGCGTTCGGTGGTTTCGATATCGCGCAGCAGCGCGTTCATTTCGTCGAGCGATAGCAGGCGATTGGCCCGCACCGAGGCGTGACAGGCCATGGTGGAGAGCATCTCGTTCTCGTAATCCTGGATACGCTGCGAGCGACCGTGCTCGAACAGGTCGGCGAGCACGTCACGCAGCAACTGCTCGCTATCGGCATTTTTCAGCAGCGCCGGCACCGCGCGCACGCGTAACTGCTCGGGTCCCAGCCGCTCCACGTTAAAACCGAGGTGACTGAAAAACTCGTTATGCTCCTCGACCAGGTCGCCCTCGGCCTGGCTGACGTTGAAGGCAATGGGTACCAGCAGCGGTTGCGCAATTACGTCTTCCTGCTCCGCGTTCTGCTTCATGCGTTCGTAAACGATGCGTTCGTGCGCGGCGTGCATGTCGACGATGATCAGTCCATCGCTGTTTTCGGCGAGGATGTAAATGCCCTTCAACTGTGCCACCGCGTAACCCAGTGGCGGCAGCGTTTGGGCGGCCGGTTCCACATCATCGGCTGCGGGTTCGGGATGCAGCAGCGCGGCATAGGATTGCATCTGCTCGTGCACCGATGACGAGCGATCGCTGCGCGGCGGGATTTGGAAGCTCAAACCTGACTGCTCCCGCGGTGCCGCTGCGTTCGCATCGGCGAGGGCAAACCCGGGGGATTCGATCTGCTGCTCGGGCTGTATTTCTCCGAGCGCCTGGTGCAGGCTGCGGAACAGAAAATCGTGCACCCGGCGCGAGTCCCGAAAGCGGACTTCATGCTTTTGCGGATGCACGTTGACATCGAGCTCGCGCGCATCCATCGTCAGCGACAGCACGTAGGCCGGATGGCGGCCGTGAAACAGCACGTCATGGTAGGCTTGGCGCACCGCGTGATTGATCAGCTTGTCACGCACCATGCGCTGGTTGACGTAGAAATACTGCATATCCGCCTGGCTGCGATTGAAAGTCGGCAGCGCGACCCAGCCCTGCAGATGCAAATCGTCGCTGGAGATATCGATTTCCACCAGGCTGTCGGCAAAGTTCTTGCCGCATAGCGTCGCCAATCGGCGATATTGATCGTCCGCGGTTTGCACCGAAGGCAGTTGATAAACCACCTTCTGGTTATGGATCAGTCTGAATGCCACTTCGGGATGGCTCAGCGCCATATTCTTGAACAGGGCCTCGATATGCCGGTACTCGGTTTTTTCGGTGCGCAGGAATTTCTTGCGGGCCGGTACGTTGTAAAACAGCTCCAGCACCTCCACCTGGGTGCCTTGCGGCAACGGGTCCGGCACCGGCTCCGCCTGCTCGCGCGCCTGCAGCCGCCAGGCGCATTCGGCCGAGGCCACGCGCGATACCAGGCTGAGACGCGATACCGAGGCAATACTGGGCAGCGCTTCGCCGCGAAAACCGAGCGAATGTATGTTCTCCAGGTCCTCGAGGCTTGCTATCTTGCTGGTGGCATGGCGCGACAGCGCACTGGCGAGTTCGTCGCGGTCGATACCGCAACCATCGTCACTGACCCTGATTAGCCGCGTTCCGCCGGCATCGATTTCCACGGTAATCGAACCGGCGCCCGCGTCGAGGCTGTTTTCGACCAGTTCCTTGACCACCGAAGCCGGGCGCTCGACGACTTCACCAGCGGCGATCTGGTTTATCAGGTGCGAAGGTAGGGTATGGATTTGCGCCAAGGAGCTATTCAGGCTACCAGCCGTGATTCCAGCTTCTCCTGGTCACGCGTGAATAAACGGATACCTTCGGCCAGCTTTTCGGTGGCCATCGCATCCTCGTTCATCATCCAGCGGAACGACTTTTCATCGAGACTGATCCGATCGACGTTGCTGGAACCCTGTTCGGGATTCAGCTTACGTGTCAGCAGCGACTCGTC
>JAASSH010000322.1 GCA_021767985.1 Gammaproteobacteria bacterium
AGCGGGTGTCGTTGACAGGCTGGCGCTCCTGTATTGCTGTCGTTCTGTTTCAGACGCCCGGCAGTGCAACCCATCTTCCTGTTCGCAACGCCTGAACCTCACTCGCGCATATGCTCACCCGGGCTTGCGGAAATGCAGGATACCCCAGGACAGGTAACCATTGTCGCCCGCGTCGATCCAGTGTTTCAGCCCAAGGATCATGCGGTCCATGTAATCATCCGACACCTTGCCGGCCAGGTCGTCGCGTTTGGTCGCCAGTACCTGCCGTACGCGCGTGTAATGGTTAACAAGTTGAGGCGTGAGATCCGTGACAGACACTTCCTCCCAGCCCAGTCTTTGAGCCTGTTGTCGATAGAACGCAAACGAGCCGAGGCTGTCCAGGTGAATGCGTTCGAGCACAGGCTGCAGCACACCTGCAGGACAATCATCGGCCTGCATCGGATCGGTGAATATGAACTCACCGCCGGGCTTGAGTACGCGATCCACTTCATCCAGCACCCGTTCGCGGTGCCCGGAGTGCAGAATGGCATCCTGGGACCAGGCAAGGTCGAAAAGCCCGCCAGCAGTGGGAATGTCCTCGAAGCTGCCATCGACCACATCGATGACTTGCAACAACCCCTGTTCGGCCGTCATCGCGCGGTTGCGATCGTTTTGTGCTTCGCTCAGATTCAGGCAGGTCACGTGACATCCGTACTGCGATGCCAGCCAGCGTGCCGCACCGCCATAGCCCGCGCCGATATCGATAATGCGTGTATCAGCTGACTTGCCGGCAATTTCAGCGGCCATGGTTTCGATTGTCCGCGTTGATGCGCTGGAGATATCCTCGTCTGCGTTTTCATAGATACCGATATGGATGTCCTCACCGCCCCAGACGTGGTAATAAAAGTTGTCGGCATCGTCGCTGTTGTAGTAGTCCTGCGCGGTCTTCACGACCGATGAATAATTGCCCATTACTACTGCTCCCCTTCGATATAATTTTTCTCTGCAACGTGAATAAAGAAATCCGGTTCTGATTCGCGGTAGGTTTCCTTGAAATCACCGTAGGTCGTGACACGCTGAAAACCGACCTCTTTCATCAACCGCGTAACATAATCCTTGCGAAGCGGGAACATGTTGAGATGAAAGGTATCACCATCGGCGAACTTGTACCTGAAGCGGGCCAGTTGTTCGTCGATATACTCCGGTGTCGCCGACACTTCATCGCCACAGTAATAGTAGTTATGCGTCGGTTCGATCTGATGGTCCAGGATGGCGTCATAGTTACGCTGATCGAGAATCAGGATACCGTCGTGTCTCAACGTGGCGTAGTATTCTGCCAGCGTCTTGCGGCGATCGTTCTCATCGTGCAAATGCGTAAACGAGTTTCCGAGGCAGATCACTGCATCATACAAATCGTGTACATCACGATTGAGCCAGCGCCAGTCGGCCTGAACCGTGCGTAGAATGTAGCCGCGCTTGCGGGCATTTTCAAAAGCTTTCGCCAGCATGACCGGGCTGCCGTCAACACTGGTGACTTCAAATCCGGCGCGTAACAGCTGCACCGAGTGAAAACCGGTGCCGGTAGCGACATCCAGGATTTTCTTCGCGCCATGCTCGCGCAATTTTTCGATGAAAAATTCACCCTCCGATTCGGCACGACCTTCCCAGTCGATCAGTTCATCCCATTTCTCGACGAAAGCGTGAACATATTCTTCCTGGTAGGTGTCGGACTCGCGGGCGGAAAGGGGGTCATCACCGTGGTTTTGCCTTGCCTGTTTGTTTAACATCGTTAACTCCCAGTTCAAGTTGACGTTGCATTGCTCGATAATCGTGTCAGCGCACAACACGCAGCCTCGGAATCACCATAGGTAGTTTGGCGGATTCACTGCCAGCACAGCAGGTTTCAGGTTTTATCGGTAGCAACAAAGGGCAGCGCAATCGAATGTTTTGCGCCGCGAAGAGGCACTACCTTAACAAATTCGGACCAGTAATAAAACCGGGTGTCTGGTGGAGCTCGCATCCGCACTGTTGCATAATGCTCGACGTAAGAAGAAACTGGACAGTTGTTTAGTGTTCTCGCTGGACCAAACTGGAAGCAAATTCTGTGTTGCAAAGCATGTCATACGTATTCGGCGTCGCGAAATGCGGTGATGTCGTACGATCGCAACAAAAGTCCGGAATCCGGCATGCTCCGCGCAGTTCGCCTGACGAGTGCCTGCTTTGCTCAGTCTTAATCCCCGTCGCCGCTGCCCGGCATCACATAGAGCCAGATCAACAGGCCGATGAAGCAAAAGATCACAATATTGATCAGCGTATCAGCGAAACCGCTCATGACCCGTCCTCACTGCGCAGTCGACGCAACAGGGCCACCATCAGCAGCAATACGATGAAAACGAAGGGAGCCGCACTCATGGCGATGACCTGCCGCACCGCCTGGGCACTGCCTGCCAGGATCAGCGCCAGGCCGAGGGCACCGAGGACCGCACCCCACACCAGCTTGATGCGGGTGCCGGGGTTGGTTTCGCCGCCACTGGAAAACATGGCCAGTACGTAAGCCGCGCTGACCACGCTGGTTACGATGAACAGGAATGCGGTAAGGATCGTTGCCACCGTTGTCAGCCCGGAGAGCGGCAGCGTATCCAGCAGTAAAAATGTGGTGCGGTCGATGTTTGCCAGCGCCAGCTCGGCATCGAATTCGCCGGCCGCCGCCTGGAAGAAACCCATGCCGCCAAGTACGGTAAACCAGAGCAGCGAGAACGCTGTAGGCACCAGCAACACCCCGATCAGGAACTCGCGAATTGTCCGTCCCCGCGAAATACGCGCAATGAAAACACCAACGAACGGTGACCAGGCTAACCACCAGACCATGTAGTTCAGGGTCCAGCTGTGGTACCAGTCGGTAACGTCAGGGTCCAGAAAAGCATAGGTAGCGAACCCTTGCGGTATAACGTTAGCCAGGTAGACGCCGAGCGAGCTGGTCACTGCATCCATGAGTCTGTGCGTAGGACCGCTCAGCAGCATGAACAGCATCAGCGCAATGGCGATAACAATGGCCGTATTCGAAAGCACGGCCATGCCGTTACTCAGGTCCTTCGTCAGCGGCAATATATAGGCCAGAACCAGAGCTGCGAAAACGATCAGCGCCAGCTTCAGTCCCGGGTCGGAAATCCCGAACAGCATGCCGAGCCCGTCACGTACCTGAAACACACCCAGCGCCATTGAACCGGCAAGTCCGATGGCAATCGCGTAGATACTGAGCACATCGACAAGCATGCCGCCGTTCCTGGTCCAGCGATTGCTGCCAAACGCTTCCTTCAGCGGCGCACTGGGTAACTGGGTCGTGCCGCGGCGGAAGTTGAAATAAGCGATGACAAGACCGGTAAGGCCGAAAATTGCCCAGCCATGGAGTCCCCAGTGAAAGTGCGTGACGAACAGGGCGGCGTCATTCACTTCTGCCGGGTCCAGATGCGAACTGAGGAAGACATAATGGGTCATGGGTTCCGCTGCACCGTAGAACAGCAACCCCACGCCCATGCCCGCGGCGAACATCATGGCCAGCCAGCTGCCGGTGGAAAATTCGGGGCGCGCATCTTCGGGGCCCAGGCGGATATTGCCGTAGCGTGATACGGCCAGCCCCAGACAGACGAAGAGCAGTGTACTGGTTGTCAGCATGATGAACCAGCCGCGACTGTCGAATACAGCCGAGACACGCCGGGTCGCAAAGGTCGTTAACGATTGCGCATCGAGAATGCCCCAGAGCGCCACCAGGCCAGTAAGGGTGAGTGCAATGCCAAATAACAGGCGAGTATGCATGTTGACCGGGCTCCCTGCTGCTTCAAAGTAGAATCCTCGCCATTATGCCGGTTTACTC
>JAASSH010000323.1 GCA_021767985.1 Gammaproteobacteria bacterium
CGAACATGACCAGTCTGGTGGTGTGTAACCTGCCCGGCAGTCTTGCCGGTAAGGAGAAGGAGCTGGTTGGCAATTGCCGGGCGCGTGGTTTTGCCATCTGGCCGACCCTGTCAGAGCCGACCCAGGTGCGGATCGGGATTTTGAATCAGCTGACCCCGGCCGCGATCACCGACATCGTCGGCCGTTTCGCCGACGCGATCATCGAAATGGGTACGCCGGTCGACAAGGATAAGATCCTGGACGATCTGAGCAGCTATCTCGCCAGTCGTTAATCTACCTCTAAAGGGGGCGGAGGAACCTAGTAACCTCCGCCTTCTTTAGCTCGCGCTAAAACCCTGCGCCCGCCTTCTAATTTTAGACGGCAAAAGGCCTTGACCCGGTCGAAGCGGCCGAGTCGTTCCTTCATGGGGTGGCCTACCAGCCGCGCCTCCGGGACACGCAGCCGAATCTCGGCCGCCAGTTCGCGGATAACGCCGCGGCGGGCCCTGACCGAAACCCAAAGCAGGTTTAGCGGGGTATTCAAATCCGCGAACACGACGTCATCGTGTCCGCCCAGTAGCGAATGCAGTGCGGTCAGCCGGTCGTTAAGGTTTGATTCCGACAGGTTCCTCAATCCCGGTATCAACATCATGAAATCGCTCAGGAACTTGCCGTTTTCGTCGTGGGTCGGCAAGCGCTTGTAGAGCGGCTCGTGGTTGGGTTCCAGCTGCCGGGTTCGTACCAGATCGGGTTTCAGCTGGATAGTCTTCATGGCGTCCTGGATCGCGTCGCTCAGAAAGCCATGCCGCGTGCGCTGACCGGCCACAGGCACTCGACCCTGTCGTTGCGAATCCCGACATACCAGTCGTGCAGGTTGCAGGTCGGATCGCAGTGACCCGGAATCAGTTTCAGCTTGTCGTTCAGGCGCAGTCGATTGTGCGGATCGGCCAGCACGCCATGTTCGTCCGAAATCGAGGTGTACTCGATATCGTCGCGGCCGTAAACCACGGGCAGGCCCGAATCAGCCGATAACACCTTGAGGCCGGCGTCGCAAACCGCTTCCAGCTCGCGCGTCTTCGACATGATCGAGGTCCAGACGAACAGGCTGTTGCTGAATTCGGAAATGCCTGCGCCATTTTGATCGAGCACCCGCTGGTAATCCGCGTCCATAAATATGTAGGACCCGCACTGCATTTCATTGTAGATACCGGAACCGGCTTCGAAGTAATAGGACCCGGTCCCGGCGCCGGCAACGATATCGCAAGACAGGCCGGCACCGGCCAGCTGATCGATCGTATCGCGGGTTTGCCTGATAGCGCTATCGAGGGCTGTTCGACGTTCGTCGAAACTCCGGATATGCTGCGCCGCGCCCTGGTAGGCCTGCAGCCCGGCGAATTCGAGCCCGCCGCTGGCGGCTATTTTGTCCGCGATCGCGACGGCGGCGGCACCGGGCTCGACGCCGCAGCGTCTGGCGCCGCAATCGATTTCGACCAGGCATTCGAGCGTGGCTCCGTGACGCCCTGCGGCCGCAGCCAGAGCCTCGACGTTGGCCGGATCGTCGACGCAAACCAGCAGCCTGGCTTTCAGCGCGAGCCGCGCCAGGCGGTCGATTTTACCCGGATCGGTCACCTGGTTCGAAACCAGCACGTCGCCGATTCCGCCTGCGACCATGACCTCGGCTTCGGCGACTTTCTGACAACAGATGCCGCAGGCGCCGCCCTGCTCGATCTGGTAACGCGCGATGTCGACCGACTTGTGAGTCTTGGAATGTGCGCGCAGGCGCACCCCGGCTGACTGCAGGCGCGAGCGCAGCGTGGCGACGTTGGACTCGAAGGCGTCGAGATCGACGATCAGCGCCGGAGTGCAGACCTCGGCCAGCGTCATGCCGACCGCGGCGGGGATGTTCAGACCAACGATGGGTTTATCACAAAGGTCATTCATCGTTATTCAGAGACCGCAACTTCAGGATTTGCACCCGGGACAATTTTTAAGATCGACGTTGCCACCGGTAATAATCACGCCGATGCGCTGCCCCCGGAACAGCTCCCTGTTTTTCAGGATGACCGCCAGCGGTACCGCCGAAGAAGGTTCGATGATAATTTTCATACGCTCCCAGGTCAGGTACATCGCGTCCAGTATTTCGCTTTCGCTGGCGAGCAGAATATCAGTTACGTAGCTCGAAACGAAATGCCAGGTGCGAGGCTTGAGATTGGTTTTGAGACCATCCGCTACCGATTGCTGCGCATCCTTTTCGACGATTTCTCCCTTGTTGAAAGACTGGTAGGCATCGTCGGCGTTTGCCGGTTCGGCGGCGTAAATCCTGGTTTCGGGGGATAACTGCGACAGGCTCAGACAGGTGCCGGAGATCAGGCCGCCGCCGCCGATGGGCGCAACCACGGCATCCAGTTTGCCCGCATCTTCGTGTAATTCCAGCATGCAGGTGGCCTGCCCGGCGATGACTCGGGCATCGTCGTAGGGATGCACCGCATCGGCGCCGCTTTCTGCAACCACCTGTGCCAGCGTCGCCTCGCGTGCCGCCTGCGTCGGCTCGCACTCGATTATTCTGCCGCCGTAACTTTGCACCGCGGCTTTCTTGGCGGTGGGCGCGTTATGCGGCATGACCACGGTCGCCTCGATGCCGCGTCGCATCGCGGCGTAACTGAGCGCTCCGGCATGGTTGCCCGAGGAATGCGTGGCAACGCCGCTGCCAGCCTCGGCATCGGACAGGCCGAATACGGCATTGACGGCACCGCGCGCCTTGAACGCACCCACCTTTTGCAGGTTTTCACATTTAAACAGGATTTCGGCACCGCTCAGTTGATCAAGATAGCTCGAGCTCAGCAACGGCGTGCGGTGGATATACGGTTTGATGCGTTTATGTGCCGCCAGGACGTCGTCGAATGTCGGTATATTCATCGTGACTCGCTACTCGAAAATAGTTGCAGGCGCCAATAATGCCACAAATCCGTTCGGTATCCGGCGATGCCTTTGCGGCATTTCGGGCGCCAGGTCTCCGAGCCGCGGTTCGAGTCGACCAGACGGATTGTTCAACGGTTGCAATCCAGGCATGCCCTAGACTGATTTCTGCAAAACGCGCAGCTGCGCAAACAGTCGCAGCATCTCGGGATTGTCGATAAAGGAAATATTGTAGGGGTGCTCGCACACGATCCTGTCGAATCCCGTGCTCGCCGGCATCGCCTCGACCAGTCCCGCGATCCTGCCCCACAGCAGCAGCGTAATGCGATGCGGGCAATGCTGCGCGATCAGGGTCAGCAACTGTTCCAGGAAATCCGTCCAGTATCTCGCTTCGACGGCGGGCTTGCGCTGCGGGTGTAATACCGGCGTCGCGTTCAGCATCAGGAAACCGGCACGTTCCAGGTTGTCGAACAGCTCGGGTAGCGTCTGGATCAACGGGCGCTTGTCCAGCCTGGCGATCGCGTCCTGGGTAATCTTACCGTCGGCGTCACGCTGCAGGTGCCCTTCGGCCAGTAGCGCGGTCTTGACTATATTGCGTAACGAGGTGGCGCGGTTGACCGCCTTGCTCAGGCCCTTGTCGCTCCATAGTTCGCCGACCGCGGCATCGTAGAACGCGATGCCGTTGGCCGATGCGGCGCGCGGGTAGGGTGATTCACCGATCAGCAGGTAACGTACGGCGGCACGATCGCGCCGGAACGCCGCCAGCAGGCGGTCGCTGCCGGGCAGCCAGCTGTCGTCGCGCAACAGGGATTCGACATAATCCGGTTTTAGTTCGGAGAGTGCGCTTTGGAGGATATCCCGCCATTCGTCGTGTACCCCGGAACGATCGATCAGGGTCGAGGCGTCAGCCATCAATCAGGGCATCGATGCGTATGCGAGCAATCTTTTCAACC
>JAASSH010000324.1 GCA_021767985.1 Gammaproteobacteria bacterium
GAAATCTCGCTATCCAGCCGATTGGCTGAATCAGCCAGGGATGTTTACGGGAATTACGCAGGGTGATTTCGGTGCTGTCATCAACATCCTGCTCGAATCGACGTTGCAGTCTGGACACGATGTCGGCGTTATCGGTCAACAGGTCGAGCTCGCGATCGTGAAACAGGCTGCGATAATTCAGATTGGTGCTGCCCACCAGCGCCTGGTCGTCGATGATCATGGTTTTCGAATGCAGAACCCTACGGTCGTATTCGTAAACCTGGATTCCAGCCTGCAGCAAATCGGCATAGTAACTGCGCGCCAGCAGCGGGAAAAAAGCAACATCGGAATGTGCCGGAACAATTAGCCTGACTGATATTCCCCTCTTGGCAACGGCCTTTAGCGTCCTGAGCAAACGTGCAGTCGGATTGAAATAGGCGTTCGTTATCCATATTCGTTGGCGCGCCAGGCCAAGCAATTGCACCAACTGCAATTTGCGTCTCCTGCGCCGTGATATCTCGCTGCTCGACAGGAAATAGAGCGACCGCTTGCCGCGGCTGCCCGTTTTGCGTTGCCATACCTGGGCAAAATTAGTGGCGAGCGAGTCAACCACCGGGCCGGTGACCCTGAGGCCGGTGTCGTGCCAGTAATCGCCGGCTCCTGCTGCCTCGCGGTAATTGAAATGATCGTCGGTGATATTGTAACTACCCAGCCAGGCAGTCTTGCCATCGATAATGCACAACTTGCGATGATTGCGATGATTTAGCGATGCGAAAGAGTGCAGGATCCGCGAGAGTCCTCGCCCGGAACTCAGCGCGTGCCGGTAGAGCGCGAAATCCCAGGGTAGCGGATGAAAAACCCGTAGCGCGCATTCGGGAGTATCGAGCCTGGTGGCGATGGCATTGCCATCGCGGTACGAACCGACGCCATCGATCAATACCTGCAATCTGACCCGGCGTGCCGCGGCCCTTTCGAGCGCTTCCAGCAGCCGATTACCGACGATACCCAGCTCGAAGATGTAAACCTCGAGGACGATCGTGGTTTGAGCCTTATCGATATCCGCGATCAGCCCCGCGAAGTATTCCTCGGGGGTGAAAAATAACCGCTGCCCTGCTCCCACCTGTCTTGCTAACCGCTCGCAAACCGCGCATAAAGCGGCAGGTGGTCTGACAATTCGTTCCAGGGATGACGGTGCAGACAAAACGAGTCGACCAGATCGAGTCCGCGAAAATATATCCGGTCCATGCGCAGCATTGGTCGGTGCGAAGGGAAGGTCTTGGCATAACTGCCGTAGATTTTTCGAAAAGCTTCCTGCATCCCCAATTGCGATTCCAGGGTTCTCCCAAGCCCCCCATGCCAGTCGTTGAAGTCACCGCCGAGAATAATCGGCTCGTGGTCCTGGATAGTGGCTTCTATGTAGTGTCTCAGTTCTCGAATCTGGCGTTTACGTTCGAAGCCTATCAAATCGAGGTGTACGCACAACAGATGCAGCGGACCCTGCGCGTCGGGCAGTTCGATTCTGCCATGTAACATGCTGCGGCTGGCACGCTGAAAACGCGACAGGTTTAGATTATTCCATTCGGCAATCAGATACTTGCTGAGTATCGCGTTGCCGTGATGACCCTTGCGATAAATCGCGTTCTTACCGTAGGCGTAATGTGGCCAGATACTGTCCGCCAGGAATTCGAACTGGCTAACCTCAGGCCAGCTCGAGATAGCGGTTTCATGATGAAAATGACGCCCCTGTATTTCCTGCAGCAGCACGACATCGACCTCGGCATCGTGCAGCTGATCCTTGATCTTGTGCAGCACAAAATCCCGGTTGAAGCGATCGAATCCCTTATGGATGTTGTAGGTCAGAATATTGATCATCTAAAATCAGAGCCAGCCATCGGCAAAGTGTAGAATGGTTTAGCCGCCGAAAACACGTTTATCCTCGATCCGCCGCAAATCTTCAAACACTTTTATCTCCCAGGGACGTATCGCCATCATCAGGCTGGTGCCGAAGCGCTGGTCCAATGGCAGGGATTCGGACTCGACGTTCAGATCATTCATTTCCTTGGCCAGGTGCTGCATCTTCTTGATGATCTCGGCGTTGCCTGCCTTCGAAATCATACCCGAAACAAAGATTCGGAACTCGCCGGCACCGTTGAATGACGAATCGAGGAATTCCAGCTGTACCTTGCTTTCGAAGAACTGCTGGATCGGACCGCCGGGAATCCACTGGAAATTCTGGGAGATCATGAGCTTGACACGGTTACCCGGCTGCAGCTCGATGATCTTCATGCGGTCGAGCCGAGCCAGTAAGCGAATGCCTTCTGTTTCCGAAATATCGTAGATCAACAGAATTTCCCTGAATGTCAGCTTGTTCATTAACAGTAGCGCTACCAGCAAAAGTTTGACGTCCGACACCAGTTCCTGCTCCTGCTCGAGGCTAAGCTCGGTGGTCAATTCGATATTCCTTTCCATCAGGTAGACCAGGTCGCTGATATCGAGGTGCAGCAGTTCACACACTTTTTCGAGCCGTTTGATAGAAAATGCTTCTTCGGAAAACAGACGCTTGACGCTGGTTTCGGATAGTCCGAGGGCTACTGAAACATCCTTGTAGGTGATCCGTTGTTTCCTGAGCTCCTGCTTCAAAGTATCGATTAATGGTCTTGTTTGAGACATATCCGTTTACTCCATTCCCGGTTCGTGCAAATTATAGTACTAGTCTGATCGAATAATCAGAATAGTTCGTCAGCGAGCAGTTCCGCAAAATGATGCCTGCCCGCCAGTGGCAGGGCGTGGTGCAATTCGGTCGATTTTTCGAAATCAGGATAAAACACCTGTTCCATCAGCTGTGCCACCGCGTCCGGGTCTGAAAACGCGAGATTGATTTCCTGGTTGATTTGCAGGCTGAGCTTGTCGAAGTTTGCCGAACCTAGGCAGGCCCAGCCGTCGTACACTGCCGCCTTGAGATGCGTCATTCCTGGATAAATATAGACACGAATGCCGTTACGTAACATCGTGTTTATCGTCTTTTGATTGCTCAGATTAATCACACCGCTGTCCCCTTCTTTGGGCAGAATGACTCTGACGTCTACACCCCGCCGCCGCGCCTGGGCGAGTTCATACAGCACTTTGTCATCTGAAAAGTAGGCATTTTCTATGTAGATGTAACTGCGGGACCTCCTTATCGCGGCGATTTGAGCGCGATAGAGTTCCGAATTATGAATCGTAGTGGTCAGGACACGAATCGGATATTCTCCTTCGACCGTGTCTCGTTGGTAACCCTTCAGCGCGGTGAGAAACCAGCCCAGGTCCCCCAGCATGCCCGCCTTGGCCCAGGACAGGTCGAACTGAAACTGCAGCTCCTGCACTACCGGACCCTCGATTTCCATCATCAGATCGTGCCAGTCGTAGCGATATTCACGGCCAATGTTCATCCCACCGAGGAAAGCGAACTCGCGGTCGATAACGGTTATCTTGGCGTGATCCCCGGTAAACCACGGATTGGATTGCTTACGAAATTCTATTTTACTGTTGTAGCTCAGGTAATCCGAAATTGACGGCGGTAACTCGACGCTCTCCGGCATACTGCTCGAATCGAGCCGAGTAGCGAACAGATCCGCCAGACCGTCGACCATAATTCTGACATCAATCTCGTCGGATCGTGCACGCAGCAGGTCGGCCATCTGCAGAGCAACGTCGTCATTGTCGTAGATGTAAGTACGGATATCGATGGATTCCTCAGCCTGCCGGATTGCCTGATCGAGACGATTGAAATAGGCCTCTCCATCAACCAGAAAGCGAATGCTGCCGCTCGACGGTGTGGTCGAAGTCAGTGCATCGAGATGGGTATTCAAGGCATCCATCTCCATCGGC
>JAASSH010000325.1 GCA_021767985.1 Gammaproteobacteria bacterium
ACCATCGGTGGGCAATGTGGTCAACTGATCGAGTTTTCGCTGCAGCAAAAACTGGAGGAGCTGGTTATCCAGGGCATGTGTGGCGTAACGCCCGAGACCGGCGATCGAGCGGATTCGGCGGGCGTATTGATGATTCCAATCACCGAGGCCGGTATTCTGAAACGCGTCGAGGGATTGACCGAGGCCATGCAGACCGAGTACGTCAGGGATGTCGAAATCCATATCAATCCCGGTTACGAACTGGTCCCGCTGCCCGAAGGCGCGAGTTATCTCGGTTTTATCTTTGCCCAGGCGCCTGATTTCGAAAGTACCTACGCCGCGCTTAAAAGCGCTTACGCGAAGCTTCGCTTTATCACCCAGCCGAAATGGTCATTGGAAGACCTGGCCGGTTAGGGATTGATTTACTTCTTCGCGCCCGGCGGGCGGAATCCCGCTGGAGTCTGTCCCATGTCACCTTCCTTGAAGATGAATCCCAGCATATGCTGCTCCAGGACTGCCAGGCTTGCCGGATCTATCGTCGACAGCCCGTTTTCATTGATGATCATGGTCTGGCGCTCGATCCACTGGCGCCAACCCTCGGCGGAGACATTGTCATAAATCCTTTGCCCGAGTTCACCCGGATACGGCACCCTGTCCAGCCCCGGGGCTTCTTCCCCCAAAACTACGCAATTCACCATTCGCGTCATTAACTAATACCCAAAAAAAAGCAGCCGTTAACCGGCTGCTCGTATGATACCAGAGTTAATCCCGATCAGAACGCATAATTCAGACCGACTGAAAGAACCGGCCAGGCTTCGAAATCATCCAGCTCGTCTTCGGCATCTTTTTCCATCTCTTTAAGACTTGCGTCCACTTCGGACTGAGATAATCCGCCTGTTGTGGTAGCTTCAAGTTCTACCGAGGGGTCGAGCAAGGCAATTCCAATATCGGCAGTCACCGAAAACCCACCGCCCTTGCCGGCTTTACGGCCCCAGCCGATACCAATATAGGGCTGATAAGAATCGGCGAGCTTCACTTCCCCAGTAACGGTACCGATATCTCCCGGATTGATGACAGTGCCGTCAAAGGTAGCTGTACTAGTGAGTTCACCTGTCAAATCGGCTTCACCGGTGTGCCGCAACATACCTGCAGTCAGGTGAAATCCACCCTTGAATACGTACCAGTCAAAAAGCAAGGCGTTTGCGCCAAAGTCCAGATCCACTTCGGCGTCAAGCTCGCCCTCGATGGTATCGCCCACGTCGAGGGTCTCATCCTCATCATCGAGATCAACACTCGTTAGACTCAGTCGGACGTTAACATTCTCGGTGATCGCGGCGCTAAGATTGAGCCCGGCACCCACGGTACCTACCTTTACCCCAACCCCGACATCCAGGGCATTGACGTTCGATACAAAAAACAACAGCCCGAAAACCAGCCAGATACCTTTTTTCATTTGCTTGTCCCTAAATATTGAATTTAATCAGCAATCTGGAGTATAGGTCAGAATACGGCAATCAATAGGTTAAAACTTTCATCACCTTATGCGGGCTTCTTCACGTAATTCGTATCATTTTGCTATTAATTTACTATTATAATTATTAATGCCAAAATAATTGAGATCCGAAAAGGAGTTGCGTTGTCCAGCTATATAGCAAATAACGAACAACCATCCCCAAAAAACTTCCAAATTTACAGTCACGGTGTCACCGATACTGGTCACGTCAGAACCAAGAACGAAGATTCTATTCTGGTGCACGATGACGAGAACGTATGGATAGTTGCCGATGGTATGGGTGGTCACCACGCGGGCGATTTTGCCAGTCAGACCATCACCAATAATCTAAGCCTGTTCAAGCAGCACCCGTCGCTGGATGACAGTATTTTGCTGCTTGAAGAAAACATACTGAACTCGAATTCGATCATCCGAAAGAAATCCTTCAAACTCGGCCGCAATGCAACCATTGGCAGCACGGTTGTGTGTGTTTACGTCTGGAGTAATTTCCTGTTTACTTTCTGGGCCGGTGACAGCCGACTTTATCGTTTCAGGGATTCGACACTGGAGCGCCTGACCGAGGACCACAGCTACGTCGAGGAACTGGTCAGAATGGGCAAAATCGAGGCCAAGGATGCGGAAGAGCATCCCGCGGCCAACGTCGTTTTAAAAGCGGTGGGAATCGACGACCACTTATGCATGGACTTCGACTATTTCGAGATGCAGGAAGGCGATATTTACATTATCTGTTCCGATGGTCTATATAAGGACCTGGACGAAGAGATGCTGGCACCGATAATCGAGTCTCACTCCGACGATATGACCGAACTCTCAGAGGCCCTGCTGGCTTCGGCGCTGGACGCCGGCGGCACCGACAACACGTCGATTATCACGATGAAAATATGTCAAAAGGAAGCTGATGTCTGAAGTCTGCCAATCACTGATTAACGACTATCTGGCCGGATCTTTAAACAAAAACGATCTGGAAGAAGGCTTCGCGAGCATCTTCGACGCGATGCCTGGGGGTCATATCGATGCGCAAAAATACCTGCAGTCGCTGTATACCGACGACAAGATCGACTCCGACGGATTTACCGAGATTTCGCATGTCATTTCGAAGGTCAATATTCAGTCCACGCTGAAGAATGGCCAGGAAACCGATATTTCCTATTTCGGTGACGACAAAACCATGCACCTGACTGATTTTTCGGATCTCGAAGCCAACGCCGAAAACGACGACGCGTCGGACAAGACCGTCATCGTCCGGGTCAGCCAGGGATCCACCGACTTCGAGGTCTCTGAACCGTCACTCGATGCCGGCAGCGACGAATCCGCGACGGGCCCCAAAATCGTGGAGAAATCCAATAATTCGGCTCGCTATGAAAACCTGGGGCCAGGCGTAACGCTCAAGGATCGCTTCGTGTTACTGGAAAAACTCGGTCAGGGCGGCATGGGCGTGGTGTTCAAGGCCAAGGACCTGCTCAAGGTCGAAGCCCAGGATAAGGATCCCTACGTTGCGATCAAGGTTTTGACCGATGCTTTCAAAAAGTACTCGGGATCCTTTATCGCCCTGCAACGCGAGGCCAGCAAGGCCCAGCGCCTGGCGCACCCCAACATCGCAACGGTTTACGATTTCGATCGCGACGGCAATACCGTCTTCATGACCATGGAATTCCTGCAGGGCAAGCCACTGAATCAGCTAATCAAGGAAATTGCCAAGAAACCGCTCAAGCTCGACCATGCGCTGCATATCATCGAAGAATTGTGCAGCGGCCTGGCTTACGCACATGAAAAGATGCTAATCCACTCGGATTTCAAACCTGGCAACTGTTTCCTGCTGAACGACGGACATGTCAAGCTGCTCGACTTCGGCATCGCGCGTGCCAGTACCCAGACCGACGAGGAACGGGAGAACACGATGTTCGACCCGGCCAAGCTGAGCGCGGTAACGCCGGCCTACGCGACCCCTGAAATGTTTGCCGGCATGAATCCGGATCCGCGCGACGACATCTACGGCCTCGCCTGTGTTGCTTACCAGTTACTCGCCGGCGGCAAGCACCCCTACAACAAGGTGGCCTCTCCCAAGATCAAGGAACTCGGCATCAAGCCCAAGCCGATCAAGGGCCTCAACCGCCGGCAACAGAAAACCCTGATGAAAGCGCTCACGGTGACCCGCGAGGATCGCGTCGGTGATGTCGAAAAATTCGCCGAGGGAATGCGTTCTAAAAAATCGCACACCAAGAGCATTCTGCTGGTGACCCTGTTCCTGGCCGTTATCGGTGCCGGTATCGGATACAAGCCTTTCCTGGCGTTTCGTGCCGAGCAGCAGCTATACGACAAGATCGACTTGATCAAGAGCGGCGACAAGGC
>JAASSH010000326.1 GCA_021767985.1 Gammaproteobacteria bacterium
CTGGCAGGCAAGGCCGAAGTGGCCGCGTTCTGCTCGCAGTACATCGAGTGGCAACGCGATGACGGCAGCGAGGTAGCGGCGCAAAAAATGCATTCGATTATCGAGACCATCCCGCAGGCTTGAATCGGCGTCAAAGGCAACGCTTCGGGTCACCGGGATCAATTTTTACCCGTGAAGGAACCTGCTCCAAAACCCGGCGTCATTCCTCGACGCCGGACGAGCTAGCCCGCCGTGTTCAGCCTGACGAATCTGATTTGGTTAGTGTTGGCCGGATTACTGGCACTCTACTGGTGGCAGAGCGGCCTGTATAAGGGTCGGGCGCGAGATCTTGCGACCATGCATTGCCAGCAACTCGGATTACAGCTGCTAGACCAGAGCATGGTGATCGTGGGTTTCTGGCCGGTGTGCAGTCGCGCGGGCGGGCTGCAGTTCCGACGCAGCTACCAGTTCGAGTTCTCGTCGACCGGCGAGCGGCGTTACCAGGGCAAGCTGGTGCTGGAAGGGATGAATCTAAAAACCATCGAGCTCGAAGCCTACCGGGTTCCGGACTCCGAATGATCGGAACAGTATGGCCCTTTGTGAATAATTATTAAGTTCGTGTTCAGTCATATTGACTATACTCCTGCCCTGTTTAACAAAATTTAGAATTTATCCAGGGAATCAAAATGAAAAAGTTGCTACTCCTCATGGTAATCACCAGCCTGACCACTCTATCCGGCTGCGAGACCTTCGACCCCTATACCGGTGAAGAGAAAACTTCCAACACCGCCAAGGGCGCCGGCATCGGTGCCGGTATCGGTGCGGTGCTGGCCTATATCGCGAACCGGGACGAATCCAGCAAGAAGCGCAAGAAACGCATGCTGCAGGCAGCCGGCATCGGTGCGATTGCGGGCGGCGGCGTTGGCTATTACATGGATACCCAGGAAGCCAAGCTCAGGAAAACCCTGCGCGCTACCGGCGTCAGCGTCGAACGCGAAGGTGACAACATCAACCTGATCATGCCGGGCAATATTACCTTTGTAACCGCGGGGCATGACCTCAACGCCGATTTCTACGAGGTGCTGGATTCGGTAATCCTGGTACTGCAGGAGTTCGACAAGACCATCATCGTCGTCGCGGGGCATACCGATAGCCGCGGTTCGGACGACTACAACCAGGCCCTGTCGGAACGCCGCGCCGGCTCGGTCGCGCGCTACCTGCTGTCGCGGGACGTCGTCGAGGCACGCATCGAAACCGTTGGTTTTGGCGAAGGCATGCCGGTTGCCGACAACAGTACCGCGGAAGGCCGCAGCCTGAATCGCCGCGTCGAGCTGTCGCTGCTGCCAATCACCGAGGATTCCTAGCCTTCGGCACAGACATAGTTACTCAGGGTGAATCAATCACCCTGAGTAACGTCATTCGATACCTATAGATCGGGCTGCAGCCGTTGCGCCAGTCTCCAGGCGCCCAGGTATGCCGACTCTATGCGGCCGTGAATACACCAGTCTCCGGCCGCGGCGAGTTGCTGGTCGCAGTCCACAAAGAAATCCTCACCCTGTTGCCTGCCTATGTTGGCATAGCGATCCGGTCTTCCGGCCAGGCCGACACCGACGATAGCGATACGCTTCATGCCTCGGAACTCCCCAGTGCTTGCCGAATTCTACCGGTGAATGCGAATAGCAGCAGCGCGCTGGCCAGACCGATCCACAGCGTCGAGGCCAGAATGCCGAGCAGGGTCGGTTCATCGATCGGCGCACCCGGCTCCAGGTCTGCGGCCAGGCCCAGCAGCAGCAGCGCAAAAAACAGGCGCTCGGCCAGCCCCTGTAGCGAAAGATAAGTAGCTCGCTGTTGGCGCGCTATCCGCGGCGCGATCGCGGCCCTGACCGGCGCGTGCACCAGCGCCATCGGGAAGTTACGCAGGCTCACCAGCGCGAGTACCGCCGGGCTCAGCGCAATCGCCATCGCCGCCACCAGGCCCAACTGGATAAAGCTGGCAGCCGCAAGCACGCCGACCAGGCCAAGCTTCGACTGCCAGGAAATGCTCGCCCTGGCGCCGAGCGCACCGCCAAACATAGAAATCGATATTACCAGGCCCGAGATCAGTGGCGCATGAGTCGAGGCCTCGAGCAGCGGCAACTGCAGCAGGGTGATGTAAGGCTGGTAGAACTCGTAGACGATATGCGCCATTGCGTAAAGCATGATGACCACGAGGAAAATCCAGCCGAGCAAGGGATCGCGCAGCCGGCCGATGCAACTCAATACCACCGTGCCGAAACTCTGCGGCAGCGCAACGGTTTCATCGGCATGTTTCGGCTCGGTGAAACGCCATACCAGCAGCGCCATCACGCTCGCGCTCACCAGCGAGAACACGTAGGCCAGGCGCAGATCGATCAATCCCAGCAGACCGCCCGACAGCGTCGCCAGCGCCAGCATGATCAGTCCCCATTGTTCGGCGCTGGCTTCGCGTCGCGCGTATTCGTGCTCGCGACCGAGCGCCTTGAGCGAATCGTAATGAAACGCGGTATCGGTCCCGGACTGCATCGCGATGCCCGCGGCCAGCAGGAACTGTCCAGCGGCAAACCACCAGAATCCGGCACCGATAATGAAGCAACTATAGGAGCCGATCAGCGCGCCGGCAGCGATTAGCAGGGTACTGCGCCGGCCGATACGATCGGAAAAGTAACCCGATGGAACTTCCAGCACGAATACCGACAGGTAGTAAACCGCGGACAATTCGATAACCTGCTCCAGCGGCAGGCTCTGACTCATGTAAAGGAAAAATACGGTAATCCACGCATGACCATCCGAGGCGGCACGAAACCACGGGTACAGCCGAACGTTGAGTTGCAGATCCGCCATGATTCCAAACCGGCAGAACCGGCCTAACGTACTGCTTCCCGGATCATGACATCGGCGGCGATGCAGCGATCCGGGGTAATCATGAGCGGATTAACGTCCATTTCCAGCAGTTCGTCATGGCGCTCCGCGGCGAATTCGGCCAGCGCACGAATGCTGCCAACGACGGTTTCGATATCCGCCGCCGGTTTACCGCGAAAGCCCTGCATCAGGCTAAAACATTTCAGCTCGCGCAGTGCGGCCTCGATCTCGGCATCGCTGGCGGGCAATAACAGCGTGCGGGCGTCACGCGCGAGTTCGACCAGCAGCCCGCCGCTGGCGATTACCAGTAATTGTCCGAACTGCTCGTCGGCATTGATGCCGACCATCAGCTCGGCGACGGCATCGTCGATCATCGGTTCGACCAGGAACCGGCGTATTTCGACGTTGGGGGCGGCCTGTGCCAGCGCTAGCCGCATCGCCCTGGTTGCCTCGCGCAGCTGCGCCGCACTCTGCAGGTTAAGCCTGACGGCTCCCGCTTCCGACTTGTGCGGCAAATCGGCCGACACTGCCTTTAGCGCCACGGGATAGCTAAGGTCTTCGGCCAGCTGATCGACGGCATCGAGCTCGACGAGCTGACCGTCGGGCACTTCGATTCCGGCCTGCCGCAGCATTTTCTTACCCTGCCACTCATCGATAATCCGGGTATCGCTCCAGTCGCGCGGGATATCGATTTTCCGGTACCGAAGCGGCGCATCGTTACCCAGCAGGCGCTCCCGCCGAATGCCGTAACGGCAGGCGTTGGCGATCGCATCCAGACCCGCATCGAGACCCTGCAGCGGAGCGACGCCGCCGCTGATCATGATTTCGCGAGATTCTTGGTCGATGTTTTCCGGCAGATCGCTGCACACCGCGCCCGGCGCCGACGACGCCCCGCAGGCCTTGATGAACGAGGTCGCGTCATTACGGTAAAGACTGTTGTCGGCGTGGATGTGCCCCGGGGGGAAATCCTGGATCACGACC
>JAASSH010000053.1 GCA_021767985.1 Gammaproteobacteria bacterium
GGCAGCGGTCATTCCCCGCAACAGTTTGAGCACCGCGGGGCTGTAGTAGCCGGTGAGCGCGGGATCCTCCAGCGACAGGATCGCCTCGGCGCTGCCCGGGTCGCCCTGGCGCGCGCAGCGGCCGAACAGCTGCCGGTCGACGCGGTACGAGTCGTTGAGGCTGAGCGAAATCACGTGCAGCCCACCCATTTCCGTTACTCCCGGACCCAACGCGATGTCAGTACCACGCCCGGCCATGTTGGTGGCCACGGTGATGGCGCCTTTCTGGCCCGCCTCGGCGACGATCTCGGCCTCGTGCCGATCCTGCTTGGCGTTCAACACCCGGTGCTCGACCGCGGACTGCTGCAGCCACTCGGAAACCTGCTCGGATTCCTCGACCGAGCTGGTGCCGATCAGAATCGGTCGGCCCACCCGGTTCAGCGCCCGCACGCGATTGATCAGGGTCGCCCTCTTGTCCATTTCGTCACGGTAGATATGCTCGCCCAGCATCAGGCGTTTCGACGGCTGGTTGGTGGCCACCTTGCGGACCTCCAGCCCGTAAACCCGCTGCAATTCGTCGGCCACTTCGCTGATGGTGCCGGAAGTGCCGCCGAGGCGCAGGTAGCGGCTGAAGAAGCGTTGATAACTGATACGCGCCTGCGGCTCGCGCTGCTCGCTGATCACACAACCCTCCTTGGCCTCGATCATCTGGTGCAGGCCCTGCTCCCAGGCGCGGTCAGGCATCAATCGGCCGGTCGACTGATCGATGATCTGAACCTTGTCTTCGTGCACCACGTATTCGCGATCCCGCTTGTAAAACAGGGTCGCGGCGAGCGCCTGTTTTACCAGGGTTTGCCGTTTACGCGGGTTGCGCCACAGCTTCGGCAGCTGCAAAATTTTATCTTCCAGGCTGTCTTCTCCGGCCACGGTTAACTCCACGATGCGCCGCTTCTCGTCGACCTTGTAGTCCTGATCGGCGACCAGCGTCGAGGCGAGATACAGCGCATCGCTATAGGTATCGGCCGATTCTTCGTTAGGTAAAGTTTTTGTGATGATTAAAGGCGTGTTGGCTTCGTCGATCAGCACGCTGTCGGCTTCGTCGATGATCGCGAAACACAGTCCGCGC
The DNA here is from genome assembly GCA_021767985.1 of Gammaproteobacteria bacterium. GTDB lineage: Bacteria > Pseudomonadota > Gammaproteobacteria. The sequence goes on from JAASSH010000053.1 coordinate 1,106, forward strand.
AGCAGCAGCTTGCTGTTCGCCTGCGGGTTTTGCTGGCGCTGGATCTGGCGGTACTGGAAACGCAAATTGCCGGTATCTTCGCCGATCTCGATGCGATCTCGCAGGTAATCGAACGCAATCTGCTTATTTGTCGTGTGCACGATATCAGCCTGGTAAGCCTCGCGGCAGTCATCCGGCTGCATGCCGTCGATGACAAAGTTACCCCTCAGACCAAGGCGCCGGTATAGCGGCAGCATGATTTCGCAATCGCGCTCGGCGAGATAATCGTTGGCGGTAATCACGTGCACCGGAATACCGGCCAGCGCCGCGGTGCAGGCGGGCAGCGTCGCGGTCAGGGTCTTACCCTCGCCGGTCTGCATTTCGGCGAGCATGCCGTTCATCATGAGCCAGCCGCCGTACAGCTGCACGTCGAAATGACGCTTGCCGAGCACCCTGCCGGCCGCCTCGCGGATCACCGCGAAAGCCTCGATCATCAGCGCTTCCTCGAGGCCTCGCCGATGCAGCTGCGAACGCAATTCCCCGAGCACCGCGTCGAACGCCTCGTCAGTGCAGTCCTTCAGCGCCGCCTCGTACTGGTTGATCCGGCGCACAATTTGTCGCTGGCTGTAGCGCTTGCGGCCGAAGCGCGCGCGTCCGCGCTCGATCCAGCCCTGGACGAGCGCCTCCAGGTCGTCGAGCGAATCTTCCTCGCGCTGGGGGTAGCTGCCGAGGCTGACGCCGGGCTTGATCGATAACTCAGACATTGAACTGCCTCAGGAATACCTGGCGCAGGCGCCGATACCACTGGCTTGCCAGCGCTTCGCTGCCGTGGTCGATACGCACGTAAGCACGCGTGCCGAGCGGGATTTCGTGGCCCTGGAAATCGGGTTTCAGATCGACCAGGAATACTTTTTCGATCGTAACCATTTGATCCTCGTTACCGGGCGTGACGATGAACTTGCCGCCGCCCGTCGTGGCGAGCGCGGCGCTTGGCAACTGGTTGGTGGCTTCGGGCGCCTGGCGCAGGATGCGCGCCGGGAATTCCTTGTCCGGATTGCTGGCGAAACGGACCTTGACATCGACCACGCGCTGACGCAGCTGACCGATATGGTCCTGGCTTACCGCCATGCGCACGGTCGGTTTTTCGTCATCGAGAATATAGCCGAGCAGGTCGCCCTTGCGCAGGAAACGGCCCGGCAGGTCGTCGGCCTCGAGCAGCATCAACTGCCCGTCCTTGAACGCCTTGACCGACATCGCGCTGGCTTTTTGGAGAATGTGCCGCAACTCGGATTCGGCGACGCGCAGCTCTTCCCGCGCCATGCCGGCCTCGATATTGCCCTCGGCGCGGCCGGCGCGATAGCGCGACTTCAGTTCCTTGACGCGGGCGCGCGCAATCCTGGCCTCGCTTCGCAGAAACGGGTCATGCAGCGACAGCAATGGGGTTCCGGCGGTGACGAGCTGGTTGTTTTCGACCTTGAGGTCCTTGACGAAGCCGTCGGTCTCGGCGCGCAAGCGGGTTTCGTCAGGTTGCCAGACCACGCCCTGGTTCAGGGTGTAGGCCGGAATCGGCATAAAGCCGATAATGGCAACCAGGGCAACACCTATCGAGAAGCTCGAGGCCAGCGCGCGATTGCGCTTCTGCTGCAACGCCGGGCTCGCGACCAGGTAGTGCAGGGCCTTGTATAGCGGCCTCAGGATTTGCAGGCTGACCAGCCAGATCGCCAGCAGCACGCCGAAGTAAAAGAACTTCTCGGTGACCACGACAATGATGAACCACAGGATGCCGAGCCGATAGACCAGCGACAGCAGGCTGTATCCCACGAACCACGGCGCTTCGCCCGGCGCGTTGGCCGGCGATACCGCATCGCGCAGGCCGAACAGGTAACGCTGAAACAGGTATTGCCAGTACTGGCTCGACCGTTGAAACAGGTTCGGGATGCCGAGCCCGTCCGCCAGCACGTAGTAGCCGTCGTACTTCAGCAGCGGATTGCCGTTGAAAAACAGCGACGAGATGCCGCCGATCAGGAAAATATTGAAACCGATGCTCTGCACCAGGCCCGGTTGCGCGGCCAGGAACAATAACAGCCCGAGCGCGGCGAGGCAGGATTCGACCAGTATTCCCGCGGCGCTGACGAGTATTCTCCTGGAACGGCTGCGAAAATGGGTCGCGGTCGACACGTTGACATAGGGCACCGGCATGAACAGCAGGAAATTGATTCCCATTTCGTGCACTTCTCCGCCTTCGAGCTTGGCGCTGAAGGCATGCCCGAGCTCGTGTACGAACTTGAGCGGCGGATACAGGAGAAACAGCAGCAGCAGGTTGTAGGGCGACAGCGCGTTGATGCTGAAATGATGGCTGATCTGCGGCCAGTGCTGCGCGGCCTCGAGCACGGTGTATAACATCAACAGTACCCAGGCCAGGCCGACCCATTTACTGAAAAGCCAGCTGACCTTATTGAAATGCCGGTTGAGGAAATCCTCCGGGTCCCACAGCGCAAAGCGCAGCGCCACGGGGTTGGCGAAACGCTGCTTGAGCTTGTTCGAGCGCTGCCGCGCCTGTCGTTCGAACAGTTCTTCGGTATCCGCCGTGGCCCCGCTCTTGAGCAGATCGGCCTGGTACAGCTTGCCCATCAGGTCGATGATTTCTTCCTGCCCGGGTGCGTATTCGTCGAGCTTTTCGCAGATCCGCTCGTAGATTTCCTGCACGCTGCGCTCGCCGTCCATCATGCCGATGAACTGGTAGGCGGCCGGGTTGAAGCGGTGACTGCGACCGGTCGTGGTGTTTTCCAGCAGGTACCAGATCAGCCCACGGTAATCGTGGCGGTGAATTTCGACCTGGTTGTGCAGCTTCGGCTGCAGTTTGGCAACCCGGTACCAGTGGGGGCTGATCAGTCCGTCACTCATGGCCACCAGGACCAGAACCAGAGGCGCAGCCAGTCGATGATTTCATGGGTCCAGATCCACACCATCGGTTCGCGGCCGGCGCTGATCTTGCCGATGCCCTGCATGCCGGGACGCAGCATGTCCGGCACCCCGGGCAACGAGGCTTCGACCCGGAAGGTATTGGCGCCATCCTCGGCCCTCGCCACCGAGGTGATGCGCTCTACCTTGATCGGGAAGCTCAGTTGCGACAGGCTCGACAGCGTCAGCGCGCCGGCCTGCCCCTCGCGCACGTAGGATATCTTGCGCTCGTCGACCTTGAGGATGATGCGGTAGCCTTCCAGCGGCGCAATCTTGAACAGCGAGTCGCCGCGCTCCACCGGCGAGCCGAGCATCTGGCTCAGGTCACCTTCGATGACGACACCGTCGAACGGCGCGGTCAGGTGGATGCTTTGCATCTGCTGCTCGATCAGCTCGATCTCGGCGTTGATCTGGTTGATTTGTTCCTTGATCACGCGCACGCCGACGAGGTCCCGCTGCGACTGGGCCTCGCGGTACTCGCGGCGCGATTTCCGCAGCCGGCCGTTGAGCCTCGTCAACTCGAGCTTGAGTTCGGAATCGTCGAGGCTGGCCATGATCTCGCCCGCGCCGATGGTGTCGCCGGCACGCACCGCCGAAGACAGCAGGTAACCCGAGATCGGCGCCGCGACGACGCGCTGCACCTGCCCTTCGAGCACCGCGTCGGCGGTGATGCGAAAGTCGACCTCGACCAGGCTCGCCATCAAAAGGAAGGCTGCGATTCCGGTCGCGGTGAGCTTGAAACGCAGATGCCTGACGCCGAACACCCGGCGCAGACCATTGACCAGGCTGTCGCCGATCTTGTACAGGATGCCCCGCTCCTGCTCGCGTTTCAGCGCCAGGAACGGCGTCAGTAGCGACAGCGTCTGCTGGCAGGTGTAAAGCGTCTTTTCATCCAGTGGCGCTTCCTCGCTGCACATCAACGTAATCGCACCGAACACGCGGCGTTCGGAAGTCAGCGGAATCGTCGCGATCGATCCGGAGCCGAACTTACGCGCGAGCTCCTGGTGCGCGCGCTGGATCACCTTGCTGTTCTTGTCCGGAAACAGGATCGTATTGTCCTGCTCCACCGCCTCGTCCATCGCATCGGCAATCTTGCGCACCAGGTTCGAACGCTGATCGAAATCGGCGCTGTTGGACAACGCGATCACGCTGCAGTGATGACCCTGCTTTTCGGCGAAGGCGACGCGCTCGCAGTCGAACTGGCTGGTAAGCTCGGCGACCATGCGCATCAGGCCCTGCTGATAACTGTTTTGTTCGAAACAGCTCGCCAACAGGCCGACGACGTCGCCGTAAAAATCGTCGTTCTCGGGCTTGATGAAACTGGCCAGCCCGAGCCAGCGGATGCTGCGCTTGAGCGAATGAAACACGGCCAGGTGCTTGGCGGTCGACAGGTGCTTCAGCTTGATCGCGATGACACCGGCCAGCCGCGAGCGGATATAGACCGGCTTGGCGAAATAATCCAGTTCCTGGCCATCGACCACGTGGGCTCTCGCAAGGCAGACTTCACCGCGTTTCTTGAGTGCGTACTTGGCGGTGGCAAAGAAATCCTGGTACTGCTGCAGCGTGTCCGGGTAGCGCGCCAGCAGGTGCAGCTGGTCGCTGTCCGGGTCCGGCACCAGGAACACCGCCGAATGCACGCCCGGCAGCAGGGCGCAGGTGGTTTCCAGCCATTTTTCGGAGAAGCGGCTATGCATCTGGCCAGCGCTTGTATCCGAAGCGCTCATCTGCGCGGCCGACGATGCCATTGCGCGAACATTTTCGTCAGGCCGGGAAGGTCTTATTGGCGACGCGCCCCGAACGGTCTGCCCGGTATTCGCCGCGACGCTATCTGGTCCGGCAGCGGGAACATGCCCGGTTCCGCCCGCGGGCTCCTGATTTGCGTGCCCAGCCGGCCGCAATCTTGTGATGCTCTGTTTCTTCATGCGCTTGCCGCCAGGCTCAGAAAACTCCTGATATTCGATTCCGCTCGTTTCGCCGAGTAAATTTCGCGGCTGTCTCGCCGCGGAATTCCAGCTGGTATCCGGGTCTTTCGAGCCCGTGAAACCCCCCATCTTTTATAGTCCAATCGGACCAGGCAAGAAGCACCATCGAGGCAAATTGTGACCCACGCACGATAAGCAGGGGCGGCACTGGCTCCGTCATCGGTAAAACGGCGACGCCAATTGGAATCGGTCCTAGGCATAGCGGCGCTCCCCGGCGACAAGCTTGAGATCCTGGGCGCCGCAGGGCCACAGCAGGCCGAGCACCGCATCGGTGTGGGTTTCGATTTCATCGTTCACGATTTCATCGATATTTTCCGGCAGCTTCGCAAACTGCGGGATTTTGCTGATGCTGTGCTCGATCAGCTTGCGATGCTTAGCGGCGTCCCGATCCTGGCATAACCGATGCGCCAGGTGTACGACATTGACCGCGGGGCGAAATTCCTCGTCCGCCTGCGCGGGCTGAAGATGGCAGGCCGCTACCTGCTGGTAAACCGGGGGCAAATGCCACAGCTGCATCATTTCGGAGCCAACCTGGCTGTAATCGAAACCGAGATGTTCGCGCTCCGCCTGTGCCAGCGTGCGTTGTTCGGACAGGCTGTCGTCGAGCGCCTGCAGCGAGGCCTCGGGTTCCCTGAGGAACATTGCGGCGTGCCCGATTTCGTGCAGCAGCCCCAGGGTAAAGAAAACGTGGTGACTATCGGACTTGCTGAACTGGCCGATAGTCCGGGCGGCGATTCCGCACTGCACGTTGTAGCGCCAGAATGCCCTGAGGTTGAGGACTTCTTCGGGGATCGCGGAAAAGGTACGCATGCACAGGGTTCCCAGCATCAGGTCATGCAGCTGCATCAGTCCGATCAGGCTGATCGCCTGGTACAGGCTTTCGCAGCTGCGGGGAAATCCGAAGTACTGGCTCTGCGCCATGCGCATGACTCGCACCGCCAGCATCGAGTCCGACTCGACCACCTCGACGAAATCGTCGATCGTGGTATCGGCGTTCAACAGCAGCTGTCGAATCGCGACATAGACCTCGGGCATCGAAATGTGCTCCGCCATGTCGCCGACGAATTCTCGTGCAGCTTTCATTGGCTTGCTATCCTAAATTCGGAATTAGGCCAGGATGACTTTTTCCATGTCGGCGCTTATCGACCTGGCTTCATCCAGCGAGTTTTCCAGTTCCTCCTGCGAAAGTCCGGTTAAATCAAGGATTTCCGCATCGACAGAGGTATCGGCAGCTTCACCGGAATCTGTAGCCTCGGCATGCGCGCAGGCGTGCGCCAGGTGCATCAGTGTGGATTCGACCTCGAGTTCGCCGGCCCTGGCCGGGACCGGCTGGTTTCGGGTGAGGGTTTGCAGGGTCTCCGACAGCTTCCAGTTGGCCATCAGCATCGCGCCGATATCGCCGTAATGGCAGCCCATCACCCGCATTTCCGCCTCGTGGATCTGCTTGCCCTGGGTCTCGGCAAGCTGCTGTGCCGCCAGCGCCTGCAGCGGGAACTTGGAGTACAGCACCAGGTGACCGATTTCATGCAGCAGGCCGGCGATAAACAGGTGTTCGCTTTTGGCCAGCTTCATCTGCTCGGCGAGCAACCGCGCCAGTACCCCGGAAAACAGGCTGGCGCGCCAGAAGGTGTCCAGCGGCAGAATATCGTTCGGCAATTCGAGGCTCGATATCGCCGAAATGCCGAGCACCATGTTGTGTAGCTGGCCGATGCCGATCATGTTGACCGCGCGCGATATGCTGTCGACCGGTTCGGGAAAGCCGAAGTAGGCGCTGTTGACCACTTTCAACACGCGCGACGACAGGTTGGGATCGACGCTGATGACCTCGGCAAAATCGTAAATATCCGAGTGAGGGTCGTCCATCAGCTGCCGCACCTTGAGGTAAACCTCGGGCAGCGAAATCAGCTCGGTCACTTCCTGCAGACGTTGTTCAATTCCTGACATGATTCGACGGTTCGGCTTGTTGTTATTCGACAGGCCCGGATAAACCTGTCCCGTTTAAAGTAATCACGTCAGAGTATAGTTTAAATATCTGATCTGGCTGCAAAACTTCACCTGGCGGGATACTGGCGAAAAAGCCGAATCGCAGGTAAAAAAAAGGCCACGAACGTTCGTGGCCTTCAGGGTTTGTTAACTACCCGAAACTAGTCGAGATTCCAGTTCAACTGCGCGCTCAGGATATCGACTTCGGCCTCGTATTCGCCGGTCAGGGTTGCGTTGGTCGACGGGACGGCATTTTCGAGCGTGTTATCGATATCGACATCGTCGATAAACAGGTGCGAATAACCGACGTCGAAGGAGAAAGTATCGCTTGCCATGTAGGTCAGGCCCAGCGAAACCCAGGTGCGGTCGTCGCCCGGGATGCGCGGCGTGCGGAGCTCCGAGCTCGGTATCGGGGTCTCGTCGAGCGCGAGCCCGGCGCGCAGGACCAGCGCATCCGTGGCCTGGTAATCGAAGCCGACCGAGTAGCGCCAGCTGTCGTCCCAGTTCTCGGTGGTGACCGTATCGGGCTGGTTCGGATTATCGTACTCGATCCGCAATTCGTCAAACGAGCTCCAGCCGGTCCAGGTTGCATCGGCAAGCCAGGTGAACTTGTCCACCTTGTGCGCGACGCTGACCGACAGGTTTGCCGGCAGGGTGACCTTGGCGCCGAGCCCGGTGTCTTTAAATAAACCGCCCCCGTCAACTACTACGCCCTGTACTATTTGACCTGGTACACCATCCGCTGTACTGAAGTCCGCATCGCCATCGACGTCGATATCGACCTTGGAGCGGTAGGCGACC
>JAASSH010000327.1 GCA_021767985.1 Gammaproteobacteria bacterium
ATGTACTCGGACATATCGAAACGGATCAGTTCGATGCCCATGATCTTGGCAATCTGGCGGCAGACCTCGGTCTTACCGACACCGGTTGGTCCCGAGAACAGGAACGAGCCGACCGGTTTCGATTCACGACCCAAACCCGAACGCGACATCTTGATCGCCGCATCGAGCGCCTTGATCGCTTCGTCCTGGCCGAATACCACGCGCGACAGGTTTTTGCCGAGGTTCTTCAGCATATCCAGGTCGGAGGTGCTCACCGTGTTCGCCGGTATGCGGGCAATCTTGGCCACGATATTTTCGATATCGTGAATACCGATGGTTTTCTTGCGCTGTTTCGGCGGCTGTAGCCGGCGCTGCGCACCCGCTTCGTCTATGACGTCGATCGCCTTGTCAGGCAAATGCCGGTCGTTGATGTAACGTGACGCCAGTTCGGTCGCTTTACGCAGCGCCTGCAGCGTGTACTTGACGTTATGATGCTCCTCGAAGCGCGACTTGAGTCCCTTCAGGATGAGATAGGTTTCCTCGTTGCTGGGTTCGGGCACATCGATCTTCTGAAAACGACGCGCCAGCGCGCGATCCTTCTCGAAGATGCCGCGGAATTCGGTATAGGTAGTTGAGCCGATGCACTTTATTTCACCGCTGGCCAGTACCGGCTTGATCAGGTTGGAAGCATCCATGACGCCACCGGAGGCCGAGCCCGCGCCAATAATAGTATGGATCTCGTCGATGAACAGGATCGATCCCGGCTCTCGCTTGAGTTGCCCGATGACGGCTTTCAGACGTTTTTCGAAATCTCCACGATACTTGGTACCGGCAACCAGTGCACCAAGATCGAGCGCGTATACCGTACTCTCGAGCAGTACCTCGGGTACTTCTTCCTCGACGATCTTGCGCGCCAGGCCTTCCGCGATCGCGGTCTTGCCTACCCCGGCCTCGCCTACCAGCAACGGGTTGTTTTTACGACGCCGGCAAAGCGTCTGGATGATGCGTTCGATTTCGTGGTCGCGTCCGATGAGCGGGTCGATCTTGCCGGAGAACGCGAGTTCGTTCAGGTTGGTGGCGAACTTCTCCAGCGGATTTGCATTCTCCTGGTCACCCGGCAGGGCTTCAGCATCATGGGTAAAGCTTTCTTCCTCGGCCTCGTCGTTGACCCGGGTGATGCCGTGCGACAGGTAATTGGTAACGTCCAGGCGTTCGATATTATGCTTGTTGAGCAGGTATACCGCGTGAGAATCCTGCTCCGAAAAAATAGCGACCAGCACGTTGGCGCCGGAAACCTCGCCGTTGCCGGAGGATTGGACGTGAAACAAGGCGCGTTGCAGTACCCGTTGAAATCCGAGCGTAGGCTGGGTATCGCGGTCCTCGTCGGCCATCAGTAATGGCGTGTTCTGGTCGACGAATATTTCGAGTTCGGTCTTGAGCAGCTGCACGTCGGCGCCGCAAGCCTCGATAACCGCGGTAGCGGCATCGTTTTCGGTAAGCATCAGCAGTAAATGCTCAACGGTAATAAACTCATGACGTTTTTCATTGGCGTCATGGAACGCTTTATTGAGGGATTGTTCCAGTTCTTTGTTCAGCATAATTCCGACTTACCGCTAAAGGGTCTAGAATCTTAATATAGTCGATTTGACCTTGAATGTGATCTAAATGTTCAACCCAATTTTATTACAAATCCAGGTCCGATATATTAGCTTTCTTCCATATCGCACAGCAGCGGATGCTTGTTTTCACGGGCGTAGCTATTGACCGCGGTGACCTTGGTTTCCGCGATATCGCGGGTATAGATACCGCAAACCCCCTTGCCGGTTTTGTGTACGTTGAGCATGATGCGGGTGGCGTTTTCCCGGTTGTGTCCGAAAATGGCTTCCAGTACGTGCACCACAAACTCCATTGGCGTGTAGTCATCGTTCAGCAGGATGACCTTGTACAACGGCGGTTTCTTCAGCTTGGGCTTGGTTCGCTCCAGCAGTAGTGTGTCGTCATCGTCGCTGCCTAAACGCTTGTCTGACATGATTATGGGCTTTTTCATAAACTAAAACTATAAGGTAATGTCGGGGTTGAAATAATTCAAGGCTTGGCTATCATTAAATTTGTGTCAGAAGTCGTGAAATAGGGCCAAACACCTCGGTTAAATGGGCGGTTAACATAGGGTTTTTCAATCAAGAATAGCCTTATTTCAGGTTCAACGATAGTAACGAGCAAGAGGATGAGACATGGCTACGGGGACAGTCAAGTGGTTTAGCAATGTGAAGGGTTACGGATTTGTAAATACGGACGACGACAAGGACCAGGATATATTTGCTCATTTCTCTGCGATCGAAATGGATGGTTACAAGAAACTCACCTCCGGCCAGAAAATCGAATTCGAAATCGATGAGGGTCCCAAGGGGTTGCAAGCTCAAAATATCCGGTCGATTAGCAGTTAACCACGGAACTTAACTGAATATTCCTGGTCACAATATTCAGTAATTACCTTCCTCCAATTCGAGGTATTTTTATATAGCCGGCAGCAGCAACAGCGCCGGCTATTTTTATTGCCCTTCGGATTTATGTTGTATAATCCCGCGATCAAGAATAATACGCGATCTACAGGGGACGCCATGAGTTACCAGCACATAAAAATACCCGCCGAAGGCCGGGCGATTACCGCCAACCAGGATCTAAGCCTCAACGTGCCGGATAATCCGGTTATTCCCTATATCGAAGGCGACGGCATCGGGATCGATATCTCTCCGGTCATGATCAAGGTGGTCGACGCCGCCGTCGAGAAAGCTTACCAGGGCGGTAAAAAAATCGCGTGGATGGAAATTTTTGCCGGTGAAAAAGCGACTTCCATATATGGCGAGGACGACTGGCTACCGGAAGAGACGCTGGCGGCAATGCAGGACTATATCGTATCCATCAAGGGCCCGCTGACAACCCCGGTCGGCGGAGGCATTCGATCGCTCAACGTTTCGATTCGCCAGCGCCTCGATCTCTACGCATGCGTCAGACCGGTGCGTTATTTCAACGGCATCGAGACCCCCCTGAAGCGCCCCGAAGACACCGACATGACCATTTTTCGTGAAAATACCGAAGACATATATGCCGGTATCGAATGGGAATCCGGAAGTGCCGAGGCGCAAAAGGTAATCCGCTTTCTGACCGAGGAAATGGACGTTACCAGTATTCGTTTTCCGGAGACTTCGGGAATTGGGGTCAAACCCGTTTCGTCCGAGGGTACCCGCCGACTGGTGCGTAAGGCCTTGCAGTACGCAATCGATAACGATAAGTCTTCTGTCGCCCTGGTGCACAAGGGTAACATCATGAAGTTTACCGAGGGCGCCTTTCGCAACTGGGGATACGAATTGGCCAGGGAACTCTACGGCGCCGAGGAAATTGGCGGCGGCCCCTGGTGTGAGTTCAAGAATCCGAAGACTGGTAACACTATTACGGTCAAGGACGTGATCGCGGATAACTTCCTGCAACAAATCGTGACCCGCCCGAAGGAATACGACGTGATTGCGACGTTGAATCTGAATGGTGATTATATTTCCGACGCGCTGGCAGCGCAGGTTGGCGGCATCGGCATCGCGCCCGGCGCTAATATCGCCGATACCGTCGGCGTGTTCGAGGCAACCCACGGCACCGCGCCCAAGTACACCGGGCAGGACAAGGTTAACCCTGGTTCTATTATCCTGTCGGCGGAAATGATGCTGCGTTACATGGGCTGGACGGAAGCGGCGGACCTGGTAATCAAGGGAATGGAAGGTGCGATCGGCGCCAAACAGGTGACCTATGATCTGGCGCGTAACGAACCCGATGCAACCGAACTCAGCAGTTCGGCCTTCGGAGAC
>JAASSH010000328.1 GCA_021767985.1 Gammaproteobacteria bacterium
CTCATCTCGTATCCCTCCAAACTGCTGAAAACTATAAACTTATCAAAGCCTGAGGCGCGCATCATACCGCTATTTGAAAATCGAAACTCTATCCAACATGGGTATATTCGTGGGGCGGCGAAGCGGTTAAATTTCAGGTATCTGGACTACTCTGCTGCGTCATGGAAAAAACAATCTTCGAGGTTAAACCGGGCAGCTTCATATTTACCCGGCAACAGGCCCTGCCGCTGGATGTCTGCACCGAAATGATCGACCGCTTCGAGCGACACGTCGACGAGCAGTATCCGGGGCGCATCGGTCAAACCATGGATTTCGATGATTCGATCAAGCGCTCCACCGACCTGGTATTGAGCGGCAAACCGCACTGGCAGGATCTCGATCGCGAACTGTTCCGCTCGCTTAGCCAGGCGCTGGCCGAATTCAAACAATCCTTCCCGTTCTTCGCGGGGCCCTTCAAGGACAACGGCTATGCCATTCAACGCACCGACGCGGGCGAGTTTTACCACTGGCATATCGACGGCGGCAGCCACGAGTTTGCAATGCGCCAGCTGGTCGCGGTCTGGTACCTGAACAGCCTCGAGCAGCAGGGCGGTGAAACCGAGTTCCAGTACCAGCAGGTTGCGATCACGCCCGAGGCCGGCAAGCTGGTGTTGTTCCCGCCCTTCTGGACGCACCTGCATCGCGGCAAAACCCTGGAATCGGGACACAAGTACATTGCAACCACCTGGGTCGTATTCGCCTGAAGGTAATCCGCATCGACAATGGCCGTTTTAAGCGACGCTGGAACGCGTTATATTCGGTCCCCCGGGCAACCGTCGAGGTGAAGCATGGATCAACTGGTTATTATTCTGGCGCTCAACGGCGCGCTGGTCCTGACCGTCAGCCTGTTTGCCGGCCTGTTTCTCTACCTGGCGATCTTGCAAGACAAGGACCAGGCTGCATGGCACCTGCTGCACGCTGGGGGAGCCGGACGGGGTGTGATGCTGCTGGCACTCGCGGCGCTGATCGAGCAGCCCGCATTATCACTGGAACTGGTAACAATCGCCGCCTGGCTGATTATCTTCTTCGTCTGGACCTCGATGCTGGCGATGGGCATTCGGGCAGTTTGCGGTGATCGCGGCCTGCGACTGGAGGGGAGCTTCGCAAACCGCGTGGTGTACCTGTCTTATGCTCTGGGCACCGTGACGGTGTTTCCCGGTTTTGCGCTGCTGATCTACGGTCTGGCCAAAGCCCTGTGGCCAACCTGATGCAGCTGCAACGTGACAGCTGACCGAGGGAGACCTATGCGTCGTGAAACTCGGTGCCCTGGATTTCACCGTCGGTGTTGATAGAAATGCGCCTTGTGCCCGGTTTCTTTGTAAGGATATAGGCACACATCAGCATGGCGGCCTCGGTGTTCTCCTTTTGCATCGCGGTTAGCAGTTTATCGGCGACAATCTGGCAGCGCTGGGTGAGATCGGGATCCGGTACCCACCAGCGACTCATCTGCCAGCCACAATCCATATCGGCATCCATTTTTTCGAAGAAATCGGTGGCCTCGACAAGCAGCGCATCTGGCACATCCAGCGCATAACTCTTATCATCGAACTCGACATTTATATTCATGCGGCAATTCCCAAACTATGCTTGTAAAAATTCCTGACCTGCTCAATCCCACCCAGCTCGAAGCAGTGTGTTCGGTCCTGCGCCAGGGTAACTTCGTCGACGGCAGGCTGAGCGCCGGTAAACATGCCAGAGCCAACAAGAACAACCAGGAGCTGGCGCCGACACAGGATACGTTCGAGGCCCTGAACAATGTCGTCATGACCCAGCTGGTGCAACATCCGCTTTACCTGCAAACCGCGATGCCGGCAAGAATCTGTGCACCAATCTACGCGCGCTACACCAGCGGCATGGAGTATGGCGGCCATATCGACGATCCGGTAATGGGTCCCATGGACTCGAGGTATCGCTCCGATATATCGATCAGTATTTTTCTGAACCCGCCTGACGAATACGAGGGCGGCGAACTCTGTATCGAATCATCCCAGGGCAGCAGCGAAATCAAGCTACCAGCCGGCCACGCCATCCTCTATCCCTCGACCAGCTACCACTCGGTAAAACCAGTCACCGCGGGCGAACGCCTGGTTGCGGTCACCTGGGTCCAGAGCTACATTCGCCGCGCCGATCAGCGCGAAATCCTGGTGCAACTGGACCAGGCAAGGGAGTCGCTCGCGCTGGAAGACGGCAATCCCGCCTTCAAACGCGTCGAACTCTGCTACGCAAACCTGTTTCGTATGTGGGCCGAGGTCTGAAAGGCCTAACGGTGCGAGCCTTTTTCCTCGTGCGCCATATCGACCAGCTTGATCGCCAGTTCGTCGTAAGCTCGCTTGAACCTGGCCAGTTCGGTTTCGCCGTCGCTGTCGTAATACTCCTCGGCTGAAAACTCACCCTTTTGCTCCAGGTCGATGAACTTGCGCTGCATCTCGAGCATCTGCTTGATGATTTCCTGTTTTTCACTCATTCGGTATTCCTCAGTTGTTTAATTCTGCTATCGCCGTAAATCCTAGTAACCGCCCTTTCTGCGGCTTTCCGGCAGTCCTGCAATTCTACCGCCCTGCTTGCTGGGATCACCCGGGAACAAATCATACAGGGTTTTGGCATTGACCGACCTGTCGCCCCAGGCTTTGGACATCGCCTTGACCAGGTTTCGGGTGTTCGGCTGATTACCGCCGTTGTTGATGTATTCATCGCGCAGATGATTGATCAGATCCCAGTGACGCTCACTGAGTTCCAGTTTCTCCTCGTCCGCAATAACCTCGGCGACCGCTGTCGACCAGTCTTCGATATTTTCCAGAAACCCCGTGTCAGTCGTGGGGATCTCGGCGCCATCAACGCTAATGCTCATACTTCTAACCTCAATAATCTCTCAATGATTAATAAAACTATTCCTGAATTTCATACACCGCATCTATTCCCTTATGCGGCACGAACAGACCGCAGCCTAGCATTCGGCCATCGCCTATGCCCCGTTGCTGCACCCTCACGGATTCCTCCGGCTTCAGATCGGCGACCAGCACGGCGCGCGTGAAAATGATTTTCTCACCGGTTCGGATCGCACCCGACTTGCCGCACATCATCTTGGAAACATCGATACCCATGGCGTCAAGCTCGCTCGCGACCTGTCGTAGAAAATCATCTTCCGACTGTTCCGGATCGCAGCGTACGGCGCGCGCATGAATCGTGCTCATGCTCGATAGTTTGCGAATCGAGCTTGCGCCGACCTGAACCGATTGCCTGCCGATCTGCAGCGTGCGGTCGGTTATCTGCGTTACCGCGTCACTATCGTCGCGATGCACCCGGATTACCAGGCGCGCCCGGCGCGACAGCGGCAGTTCCGCGTCAATCTGCTCCGGCCGATTCCAGCCGTTGCCGGAACCTGCCATATGAACGCCATGCACCCCTATCCTGGCGCAGGTATCCGGGTCCAGGTGCTGCTGCAGCGCCTGTGACAGAGCATAGGCATGGTCTATATCCAGACTGCTGCCGCGCAGTTTAAACACCAGGTCGAAGACGTCGTCGGGTACCTGGTACTCGTCTTTCTTATCCTCTTGTTCGCGCCAGTACATAATCGATTTCAGGCCTCCGCGCCCTCTGGCTCCTGAACCCTTTCAAAATCGATCGCATCGTAGTAGCGCGCCCGGTAAATCAGGCGGTTCGACCCTTCGCCGTGATCGTGGAACGCCTGACGCCCATGCAGAATATTGTTGCACACGATACCCTGGTTGTTTTGCAGCCGCAGATCGATAACGGCATCGCCATCCATCAGGATTTCACGCACCAGGTTCAGC
>JAASSH010000054.1 GCA_021767985.1 Gammaproteobacteria bacterium
CCATAGCCGGAGGTGATGACGTATTCGCTGATCTTGAGCACCGAGTCTTCCTTCAGATAGACCTCGGCACCATCTTCCATCAGAATTTGAACACGCGCGCCCAGTTCGGTTTCGACGCGATCGCCTTCGAAAATCTGCGAGTTAATCTGCAGTTGCTGCACCCTGCCATTGAGGTCCCTGGCCGTCGCATTGCCCTCGAGCCTGGCGACGTATCCAACCTTGATCTTTGGATCCAGCTGTTCCTGGTCGTAGATGCGCCGGATATCGACCAGCTTGAGGCGTGAACCAGGTATCAACCTGTCCGAGTACTGAACAAAGGAACTGGGATTGGTCTCGATCAGCTTGGCCTTGATCTGCGGCCACAAATCCTTGTCTTTCGGATAAACACGCCGGATGATTTGGTCAACGGTCATACCCGAGGTAATCTTTAGTATGACCCTCGAAGAGGGCACCAATTCAACACTGGCTGCTGCGAAAACCGGTTGATAAACGGCAAACGACAAGAGCGTCAAAATCACGGTAATAAGCAGGTTTCTTTTCAAGATTTCTCACCTTCCAACGGGGTTGTTGCCGCGTTTTCCTGTAACGCCTGGCCTACCGATTACAGGATCACTCACGGTATCCGGGCTAATCTCGTCACTTTGGCCTTCAATCGCGACTAGCCATTAGCCGTGAAAACGCACGGCCGCAGTTAAGTTATAGTCCTAAAATGGCCAAAGATAGCGAAAAACATCGCATTTATGAGAAAACCGGATACTAAAAGTGAACTAGTTATACTTATTATTTAGCAGTTTTTATCGGTTTTTTGGTGTGAGAATCGACGAAAAACCAGTCCTCCGCCTCGAAATCGATCCGCAACGCGACCAGGTGTCCACCCCAGACGCAACCCCCGTCGAGAGCGAAATATCGGCCGTAACAGCCTACCGGCAACGTAGACCAGTGACCGAACAATACCCGCACATCCTCTCTGAGCCTGGAGTCCATGTGAAACCAAGGCGTTAAGCCGCTGCGCAGATCCCGCCGCAGGGTGCGGTTGACCGTAAAGTTCAGTTGTCGAGACTGATCGAGATAGCGCATGCGCGTAAAGACATTGGTGATAAAGCGTAACCGTTTGGCGCCAGTGAGATCGTCCGACCATAAACACGGTTTGTTACCATACATCTTGTTGAAAAATCTCGTGCTGTCCTCGCCCCGCAGCGCCGATTCAACTTCCCCCGCCAGTTTCCTGGCCTTGCTCAGCCCCCAGTCAGGATGAATTCCGGCATGCACCACCACGGCCTTGTGCTGCTTGTCATAATGCAGCAGGGGTTGATTTTGTAACCAGCTCAGCAGTTCGCCGCGGTCAGGGCTTTTGAGAACATTGCGTAAATCACGATGGACCCGGATCTTCGTCACCCCGTGATGCAGTGCCAACAGGTGCAGATCGTGATTGCCGAGTACGGTCAGCGCGCTATCGCCCAGGGATTTCACGAAGCGCAGGGTTTGCAGCGATTCCGGGCCGCGATTGACAAGGTCTCCGCAAAACCACAGCGTATCGGCAGCTGGATCGAAGTTGATTTTTTCGAGAAGTCGGCAGAGTTCGGTGTAGCAACCCTGGACGTCCCCTATCGCATAAATTGCCACCGATACAAACGACTAGTGCAGTACCCGCGGGGTCGACAGCACGAACTCATCGATTTCGGCATCAAAATGCGATCCATCGTCAGCCAGCATCTGATAACTGCCTTTCATCGTACCTACCGCGGTTTCGAGCATGGTGCCCGAGGTGTAAACGAACTGCTCCCCTGGCTTTAGCAGGGGTTGTTCGCCGACGACACCGTCGCCGCGAACCTCCTGCACTTTCTGGTTGGAGTCGGTAATTACCCAGTGGCGGGTCAGCAGCTTGGCCGCCTGCTTACCCTTGTTCTGAATTGTTATGGTATAGGCAAAAACATAGTAATTCTGCTCGGGATTCGACTGATCCTCGATGTAGCGTGTTTCTACGTCGACTTCGATATTGTTTAGACCTGTCTCGTTCATCTAATCTGGATTTCCCGTTGTTTTATGGGCGCATTATACCGCGACTGCCGCCTTGATGTGTTCGTGGTACTGGTAGTCGGACAGCTCGAAATCTTCGAAACGAAAGGCGAACAGGTCATTCACCTCCGGGTTCAGCTTCATGGTCGGTAATGCGAACGGCTCGCGCTCGAGCTGCAGCCGCGCCTGTGGCAAATGATTGGTGTAAAGGTGGGCATCGCCCAGCGTATGCACGAACTCGCCGGCCTCGAGACCGGTTACCTGCGCAACCATCATCAGGAGTAACGCGTAGGAAGCGATATTGAAGGGCACTCCCAGAAACACGTCTGCGCTGCGCTGATAAAGCTGGCACGACAGGCGGCCGTCGGCAACATAAAACTGGAAGAAAGCGTGGCAGGGCGGCAAGGCCATATTCTCGATTTCACCGACATTCCAGGCACTGACGATCAGGCGGCGGGAATCCGGGCTGGTTTCTATCTGGTCGACCACCTGGCTTATCTGGTCGATCGTATCTCCGTCGGCACAGCGCCAGGAACGCCACTGCGCACCGTAAACCGGACCGAGGTCACCGTTTTCGTCGGCCCATTCGTCCCAGATACGGACATTATTCTGCTTCAGATAGGCGATATTGGTATCGCCCTGCAGGAACCACAGCAGCTCGTGAATGATCGAGTGCAGGTGCAGCTTTTTGGTGGTAATCAACGGAAAGCCCTGCGTCAGATCGAAGCGCATCTGGTGGCCGAATACGGACAGGGTCCCGGTTCCCGTGCGGTCGGTCTTCTCGCTGCCGTGCTCGAGCACATGTCGCATCAGGTCAAGATATTGCCGCATTTTGGTTCCTTTTCGCCAGTACCAACAGGATAAGGCCAACTATAATCATTGGCACCGATAATACAATGCCCCTTGTCAGCCAATCCGTATTCAGCAGGTAACCGATATGGGCATCCGGTAATCGAATCAACTCGACTGCGCTGCGGGCCAGTCCATACAACAGCAGGAAATATCCCGAAATCGTCATCACCGGTCGCGACCGGGCCGACAATAGCCACAGAACGCAGAACAGCAGCAGGCCCTCGAGCAGCATTTCGTAGAGCTGCGTCGGATGGCGTGGACTGAGACACAGGGGTCCCGCAAAATCGACGTAGCGATCCGGCGGAAACTGCTCGCAGGACAGCTTCATCGCCCAGGGCACATTGCCGGGTGCGCCCCAGAGTTCGGCGTTGATGAAATTGCCGAAACGTCCGGCGGCGAGCCCCAACGGCACCAGCGGCGCAATAAAATCGGTCAGCTCGAAAAAATAGCGGCAGCCGATCTTGCGTTGAAAAATTGCCATTGCCACCAGAACACCGATAAAGCCGCCGTGGAAAGACATGCCCCCTTCCCATATCCTGAACAGATACAGCGGATTTTGCAGAAAGCTGTCGAAATTATAAAAAATTACCGAACCGATACGGCCTCCAAGTACCGCGCCGATCGCCCCGTAGAATATCAGGTCATCGACCTGTTCCGGCTTCACCGGTGTCCATTCGAGGCGCGCGCGGCGTTTACCCAGCCACCAGGCGCTGGCAAAGGCCAGCAGGTACATCAGGCCGTACCAGTGCACCTTGACCGGGCCCAGCGAAATCGCGACGGGGTCAATTGATGGAAAAGCAATCATCGTGGGAATATCTGATTCAAACTCATGAGTATGCCTGATCAGGACGTTATTATCGCACGGAAATCGAACCGAATTAGGGGTATGACTCGATGTTTATGGTTTGAGTGGGGTCGACGTTAAAAAAACAGCACCAGCAACCAGACCGCAGCCGCCAGCGCTATCGCGATTGCAACCGCCGCCGAACCCATGTCCTTGGCGCGCCCCGAGAGTTCATGCTGTTCTTCACCGACGCGATCTACCACCGCTTCCAGCGCCGAGTTTAGAATTTCGATCAGCGGCAGCAGCAGCAGGCTGCCCACCAGCAGAGCCTTTTCGACGCCACCGTCGCCGAGGTAAAGACCCAGTGGAATCATGACGAGACACAGCCAGACCTCCTGTCGAAACGCTTCCTCGTAACGGTAAGCGGCACGCAGTCCCTGCCAGGAATATACGGTCGCCTTGATAACTCGGGAAACGCCTTTATTACCGCTATATGCCAAGATGGCGCCCGCCCCGATAATCAAAACCTCGCTGCAGAACGGGGCAGCGCTCGGCGTTATTCACCTGGAGAATCCAGGAATTAGTCTTCGTCGGCGATCGCTTCCGAGTAGGCTTCGGCATCGAGCAGGTCTCCCACCTCTTCGGGATCTTCCATCGAAACCTTGTACATCCAGCCGTCGCCGTAGGGATCGTCATTGATTTTATCGGGCGCATTCTCGAGCTCTTCGTTGACTTCGATGACTTCACCGCTAACCGGGGCATAGGTATCGGATGCAGCCTTAACCGATTCTATAACGCCAACCGAATCGCCCGCGGCAACCGTGCTACCCTCCTCGGGCAGTTCGATGTAAACCAGGTCACCCAGCAACTCCTGTGCATGATCGGTTACGCCAACCGTCGCCACGCCGTCTTCAACCAGGACCCATTCGTGTGAAGATAAAAACTTCAGTTCTGATGGCACTTCGCTCATTATTGATTACCCCCGTCGTTCAACATGGATTTCCCCTCGCGCACAAAGGGAAGTTTAACAATTTCTGCTCTTAGCATTTTATTGCGCACCTCGACCTCGACCTGGCCCTCCGCCCCAGACGGCACGCGCGCCATCGCGATCGACCGTTGCAGGGTTGGCGAGTAGCTACCCGAGGTGATTTCGCCCTCGCCCAGCGGGGTGACGACTTTCAAATGGTTACGCAAAATGCCCTTGTCTAATAATAACAGACCGACGAAACTTTGCTGAACCCCGGCGGCCTGTTGATCGAGCAGGGCCTGCTTACCGACGAAATCGCGCGTATCGTCGAGTACCACCGTCCACGCCAGGCCCGAGACCAGTGGCGTCGTGGTTTCATCCATATCCGTACCGTAGAGATTCATGCCCGCTTCGAGGCGCAGCGTGTCGCGCGCACCGAGGCCGCAGGGCGCAATCCCCGCCTCAAGCATGCGCTGCCACAGCTCCGGCATCCGCTCGGCCAGCATCATGATTTCGAAACCGTCTTCACCGGTATACCCGGTGCGGGCAACGAAACAGTCATCGAACTCGGCGCCCTGAAAACGGACGAGCTGTCGCAGGCTTTCCTGCTGGTAGTCTTCGAACAGGCCGATCGCCTTGTCACGCGCATTCGGACCCTGCACCGCCAGCATGGCGACATCGTCACGGAACTTGATGCCGAGATCGGCATAGCCCTGTGCCTGCCGATCGAGCCAGGCAAGATCCTTTTCGCGCGTGGCCGAATTGATGACGACGCGATAAAACCCGTCGCGCAGGTAATAGACGATCAGGTCGTCAATGACGCCACCCTGTTGATTGAGCATACAGCTGTAGAGCGCCTTCCCCGAAAGTTGCAACCTGTCGACATCGTTGGCCAGCAGGTGCTGCAAATAGGTTTTGGCGTCGCCACCACTGACGTCTACCACGGTCATATGCGACACGTCGAACATGCCGGCATCACCGCGCACCGCTTCATGCTCGGCAATTTGCGAGCCGTAGTTGATAGGCATATCCCAGCCGGCGAAATCGACAATCTTGGCGCCCGCGTCGAGATGACACTGGTAAAGCGGAGTCCTGTTTCCCATCGGTAGTTTACCTCTAGTAAGGGGTCGCACCCGTCAATCGCAGATACCGCAGAGAATAGAGCCAGTGAGGCTCGATTAAAAGCACTAATTGCAGACCTGGCGCCTGAGTGGTAAATCCGTTCGCCCGTAAACCGGTTGCGTAACGCGTCACCTGGTAACCGCTACAAAACTACCTAACTCAGATTCTGGATGGCTTTTTGCATCATGGCGCGCTTGAACCAGGGGGTTTCATCGATGATTCTCATGCCCAGGTCGCGGATGCCGGTCAACGGTTGCTGTTCCAGTCCATAGACCCATTTGAGGCCGCTGAAGCTCGTCGTCGCCAACCAGGTTTCGCTCTTGCGCTGCCGTTCATAACGGCGTAACTGCTTTTGGGTTGCCAGATGCGATTTGTCGGCCACCAGCCTGGCCAGCAGGTCGACGTCGCTAAAACCGAGGTTGACTCCCTGCCCGGCCAGCGGATGCACACCGTGCGCTGCATCGCCGATAAGCAACACCCGCCCGCTAAGCCAGCGCTCGCAGCCGTGCCAGCCAAGCGGAAAACTCAGGCGCGCGCTGCAGCCGGTGACAGCACCCAGTTTGTATTCGAAGGCTGCTTCCAGCGCTCGACAGAATGCGTCGTCATCGGCCTCGACAACTTCCGCGGCGAACGCATCGTCGCAGGACCATACGATTGAACTCTGGCCGTTGGCCAGCGGCAGGAAAGCCAGCGGACCGGTGCTTAAGAATCGCTGCCAGGCGATGTGCCGATGCGGCAGCTCGGTATCGACGTTGGCGACAATCGCGGTTTGCCGGTACTGCCCGCTGCGAGCCTCGATTCCGGCCAGGCCTCGCGTCGGCGAGTTACGTCCGTCGGCCGCGAGCAACAGACCGGCGCTCAGGCAGCGACCGGAACCGAGCCGCAGCTCAACCCCCTGGGCGCTGTTGGCCAGCAATTGCTCCACGCTGTCGGGCATGAACCACTCGATTCGCGACTGTTGCCGGCAGGCTCGATAAAGGGTTTGCTGCAACAGTCGATTTTCCACGATTGCGCCCAGGTTATCGCGCGCCAGGTCGACCGCATCGAAAGCAACGCTGGCCGAGCCGTGCTGGTGCCAGATATGCATTTGCTCGTAGTAACAGACGCGCTCCTGATCCAGCTGCTGCCAGATTCCAAGCCGTTCGAGAATCTCACGCGAGCGCGGGCTGATTGCCGACACCCGCAAGTCATAAGCCGTGTCGCTGGCAGTATCGGCCGCCGGCGCTATCGCCTCGACCAGCGCCACCCTGAAACCATTGCCCGCGAGCGCATGAGCGGCGCAGGCGCCGACCATGCCGGCGCCGGCAATGACGACGTCAAACTCTGGCGAATTCACCGGTGCCCCCGCAACAGTCGGTTACCGCCGAAGGTCAGGCCCATTCCGGCATATGCGGCCTGGGCCTTTAGCGGCGGCAGTATATCGAGCACGCCCAGTCCGACCGCGCGCAGCTGATCGAACAATGGCAGTTCATTCGAAAACAGTGTGACCAGGCCGTCCCCGTAGCGAATCACCTGGCGTTGTTCAAGCGAGCGCCGGCTTTCGTATTCACGCGCAACAGCCTCGATCGCCGCATCGTCGAAGCGCGACAGATCCCGATCCGCCAGCAGTTCGTAAAGCGCGGCTATATCGCGCAACGCCAGGTTGAAACTCTGCCCGGCAACCGGATGCAGGGCATTGGCCGCGTTACCGATCAACAGGCACCGCCCCCGCTGCAGCGCATCGGCGCGCGTGCGCTGAATCGGCAACGAGAACCGATCACCGGCGCGTTCCACCAGGCCCAGCCGATGACCGAAAAAATCCTGCAACCGAGCGCAGAACTCCGGCTCGTCGAGTGCGCAAATGTCGGCAGCACGATCCTGCGCGAGCGTCCATACGCAGGCATATTTCTTGCCACCCAGCGGCAGCATCGCCAGCGGCCCCTGCGTGGTGAAGCGTTCGTAGGCGATGTCCTGCCCTGGGTTGCTGACCTCGACATTGCAGATAACCACGGCCTGGTCATAGTCTATAACCCGATGCCCGATACCGAGCGCGTCGCGGGCCTGTGAGCGAGCCCCGTCGGCAATCAGGGCCAGGCCCGTTTCAAGCCGTTCCAACCGGTCGTTCCTGCGATATCCGATTTCGACGCTGGTCGCCTGCACAATAGACTCGAAGGCGGCCCTGTCCTCGAGCTCGATTTTCTCGGAGCTCTCGACCGCTTCCAGTAAAATCCGGCTGAGATCATTGTTTTCAATCACGTAACCGAGCGCATCGAGCTCGTAATCGTCGGCCCTGAGTCGGGTTACGCCCCAGCGCCCGCGCGAAGAAACATGTATGTTGCGGATTGGCGCGGCGCTCGCCTCCACCTGTGGCCATATGCCAAGCGCCCTGAAGATCTGCCTGCTGCTGGCGGCGAGCGCAATCGAACGCGAGTTCAAACCGCCGGGCTGGGGCTTGCCCAGATCAGCGGCCTCGATGATGCTGACGCGCCGCGCCGGATGTTGCAGTACCAGGGCCGCGCACAACCCGACCAGGCCACCGCCGATAATCGCGATATCGCGCATCTCCTGCTTCATCGATGCGTACTAAGTCGCCATCAGGGCTTCGATTTCGCTGGCCTTGCGCGGCAGGCCATCGGTCAGAATTTCGTAGCCCTGGCGAGTGACGAGCACGTCGTCCTCGATTCGAATGCCGATATCCCACCACTTGCGATGTACACCGCGGGTTTTCGCCGGAATGTATATGCCGGGCTCGATCGTCATTACCATGCCGGGTTCGAGCAGGCGCCACTGGTCGCCAACCTTGTAATCGCCAACGTCGTGCACGTCGAGCCCGAGCCAGTGGCCGGTGCGGTGCATGTAGAACTTGCGATAGGCCTGCTCCTTGATCAACTTTCGCACGCTGCCCTTGAGCAATTTCAGCTCGACCAGACCCCTGGTAATTACGCGCACCGCGGCATTGTGCGGATCGTTCCAGTGATTGCCGGGCTTGACCTTTTTAACCGCGGCGGAATGCGCGGCGAGCACGATATCGTAGACTTCCCGCTGCGCCTTCGAGTACTTGCCGTTGATCGGAAAGGTGC
>JAASSH010000329.1 GCA_021767985.1 Gammaproteobacteria bacterium
CCACGGTGGGAGCCAGCGAACTCAAGATCGCGGGACTCGCATCTTACATCGCCGCCTTCGTCAAAGGCGAGCGGCCGAAGAGCCCGCGCAGGGGACTGTCGCCGATCCCGGCGCTCAAGCTCGTGGCCGAGGACCTGCAGGCTTACTACACGGAGGCGCACACGCACCGCGACGGTATCGACGATTTCGAGCTGCTGGGCAAGTGGTTCTGGGAAGAGTCGAAGGCCGGGCTGTTGCTCCTGTGGCTCGAGGCGGTGGCGCTCGAGTCCGAGGACCGGGTGCTGCGCCAGGTCGTCGACATGTCGCTGATTACGCCGCGTTTCTGGTCCGAGGGTCCGCTGCCCGGAACTTCAGGTTCAGGCTGGTAATACCGTCGTGAGTGCCGGGGACAATCGCTCGGCAGGCACGACCTGTTGTCAGTCCGCCGGAGCCAGTCCGCGCGGGATGCGTTTTTCCTGGTCGTAAAACGGCAGGTCGACGATCTCGCACTCGGCAAAGTCGTGCTCGCCTGTTTTCAACACAAGAGTGTTGCCGCTCCAGTCGCCTGGTTTGTCGAAGCGGACGATACCGATGCCGCAGTCGAGACC
Source organism: Gammaproteobacteria bacterium (assembly GCA_021767985.1). Lineage (GTDB taxonomy): Bacteria > Pseudomonadota > Gammaproteobacteria. The sequence goes on from JAASSH010000329.1 coordinate 588, forward strand.
GGGAGACCAGTCGGCGGCCGTCAGCCGCCCGACACGGGTTTTACCATCGAAAATTTCGGCGCCTCGATACGGAGTGGTCGATCCACACTTGATGCCGTATAGCAAGGTTCGCCGGTCCGCGTTGCGCAACGCATCGCGGCCGATGAATTCGTCGTCCTTGTCCAGGTCGATGAAGGCGCCGAGGCCCGCCTCGAAAGGCGTCATCGACGGATCGAAGTCCGACAGGTTGTCGAGGATACCAGCCTCGATGCGCCGAATCCCCATCGCGGCCAGGCTGCCGAAGACCATGCCGTGCGGAGCCCCGGCCTCGAACAGGTCGTTCCAAAGTCGCCGGTGGTCGGTGGCCGCGCCGTCGGAATAAATCTCGTAACCCAGTTCACCGGTCCAGCCGGTGCGCGAGACATACAGCCGTTGCCCCCCGATTTCGAAATAACCCGCGCCGAAGTATTTCATACCTTCGTCGATCGCGCCGCCGGTGGCGTCCGCCATGACCCGCATCGAGTTAGGGCCCTGGATCTGCAGCACCCGGGAGCGCGGATCGTCAATGCTGACGTCGAACCCGGTTCGATGCGCCAGCAGCCATTGCTCGAGTGCACCGTCGGGTTGCACGTACCAGAAACGGTTTTCCTCGAGCCTGAACAGGATGCCGTCCATGTAGGTGCCGCCCTCGGCGGTGCAGGCGATGGCATAACGGCCGCGTCCTTCGGCCAGGTTGCCGACGCGGCGCGCGAATATTCGCTCCAGGAAAGGCACCGCATCCGGCCCCTCGATCTGCCAGGGTTTTTCCGGCACATCGAACAGGGCGGCCTGCTGGCGCAATGCCCGGTAGATTTCGATCGGGTCTTCGCCATTGTCCGCGGGATAGAAACGCTCGGCCGCGACGCCGAGCACCGTGTCCGGATTCGCGTAACATTCATAATAGGGCGATTGCTCGAAGCGTTGTGCCCCGATGCGCACGGTGTCTGTCGGATCGGTACGATTCGAATCGCTCATCTCGTCGTCAGCTGGCATCGAAGTCGGTCGGATACTCGTCTAAGCGCTAGGTTGATGCGTTGTTTTCGGCCATTCGGGTAAACCCGGCCGCGACGAACGGCACCAGGACATCGTAGTAAGCCTGGTAATCCTGTGCCTTCGAGGCCCCGTCAGTCAGGAGTTCGATGCGCTTGTCGCCGGTCACCGAGCTGTAGATGGTGCCGAGCATGAACTGAAATCCGCGGGCGACGCTGTCCTCGTCCAGCCCCGGCAAAGCCTGGCGAAAGCTCTCGATATAAAGCTTCGCCACCTCGTTGAATCCCTCGGCGATGATTTCGGTGGCGTTTTCTCGCCATACGAAGCGAGCCAGCAGGCGCGCGTAGTTTCGTCCCCGATCGTCGTCCCCCAATACCAGTTCGAAGAACGGGTCCATGTATGCCCGGATCAAGGGCTCGATCTGCATTCCCTGCTGGCCCACCAGCTGCTGGTAATTTTCGAGCAATTTCCTGCGTTGCTGCGACAGCGTTACGGCTCGGCGCAGGATGCAGGCGCGCAGCAGCTCTTCCTTGGTGCCGAAGTGGTAAACGATTTGACCGACATTGGCATTGGCCTGCTTGGCGATATCCGCCAGCGTCGTCGATTCGTAATCCATGCGGCTGAAAAGATACTCGGCGGCATCGAGTAACAGGTCCGGCGTTCCCGTGTTGTAACGTCGCCGACCTTCCTTCAACCGGGGCTCAGATGCGAGGCTGCTCAAAATTCGTTATGCCTTTATTGTTTTATATGTATAATTCGTCTTTATAACTCGAAATATAACTTGATAATCGTAAGTAGTCTACGATTTTAAATATCATTTGAACTCGGGAGCACGGATCTGTCACAATCCGTGGATAAAACAAAACCAGAGGAGCGAATATCATGAAATTTAAATCCCTCGTTGTCGCCAGCAGCCTGCTGGTTGCCAGCAGTCTGCCCGCTATATCTCAGGCGGCCGACCCAATCAAGATTCCGATCAACGAATGGACCGGTCAGCACATTTCGGCCCATATCACCGGCTCGCTGTTCAAGAAGGCCGGATACGAAATCGAATACATTACTGCAGGGGCGGTTCCGCAGTTCGCGGCGATTGCGCAGGGCGATTTACAGGTGCAGCCCGAAACCTGGACTAATAACGTCGGCGACATCTATCCCAAAGCGGTGGAAAAAGGCGACATCGTGGTCGTGGGTTCGCTCGGCCTGGAACCGAGGGAAAGCTGGATCTTCCCGCCTTACATGAAAGAAAAGTGCCCCGGCTTGCCCAGTTACCAGGCGCTTTACGATTGCGCGCAAGCGTTCGCTGCCGCGGACACGTTTCCGAACGGCCGCCTGATCACCTATCCGGCCGACTGGGGAACCCGGTCCAAGGACGTCGTTGCGCAGATCGGAATACCGTTTCAACCGGTTGCCGGCGGCTCGGAAGGTGCAATGATTGCGGAGATCAAGGCAGCCTATGCAGCCAAGCAGCCGATTCTGATGATGTTCTGGCAGCCACACTGGCTGTTTGCCGAGTACGATTTCGACTGGATCGAGTGGGATAAGGCGCAGGGCGAGTGCGTCGAGGAATCGGGTCAGAAGCGGGGCAAGGCCTGCGGATTTCAGCAAGCCTCGATCGACAAGATCCAGAGCAAGGATTTCGCCACGAAGTGGCCGGGAGCCGCCAAGCTTTACGATTTAATGACGATCGACAATACAACCCAGAATGCGCTCATGCTCGAAATCGATAACAAGGGCCGCAAGGTAGAAGAAGTCGTCGCCGAATGGATAGACGCCAACGAAGCGACCTGGGGTCCCTGGGTAAAAGCTGCCAAGGCCGCGCAGTAGCTTCGTAGCTAAATCTGGCGTTATCAACCAGATAAAAATTCGGGGCCGACATTGTGTCGGCCCCGAGTTAGCCATCGTATGTATCCGACTGGTCTCGCCGGCTTTGGCTATTAAAAAACGGGCTATTAACAGGAGCGAGCAATGAATGAAGTAGCGGGGGACACCAAGCTGTCTTGCCGGCGCGTCTGGAAAGTTTATGCAGAAGATGCCGCTCCCTATTTCAAAAGCGAGGTCGAGGGTGCCGACGCGACCGGGCTTTCCGCCCGCATGCGTGAAGACGGTGCGATTCCGGCGGCGGTCGACGTCAGTTTCGACGTTCACGTAGGTGAAATATTCGTAATCATGGGCCTTTCAGGCTCGGGCAAGTCGACCGTGGTGCGCTGCCTGTCGAGAC
>JAASSH010000330.1 GCA_021767985.1 Gammaproteobacteria bacterium
CGGGACGTCGTGCACCGGGCCCCAGTCGATCTCTTCCGGGTGCGGAATCTGGTCGATCTTGAAACTGCTGCTGCCGTTGCCATGGCCGACGAAAACGACGTCATCGTCGACCAGGAAGTCGACGCCATGCTCCATGGCCGCCTGCTGCAGCGCAACCAGGGAGTCGTTCTTTTCCGACTGCATTTCGTCGACGATCGCCTGGATAAAACTGTCTTCGGATTCGGGCATGACCCCGAGCAACTCGCAGGCGCAGAAATACCAGGCGGTTTCGAGCACGCTGACCGCGCTGTACAGCTGATCGACGGGCGCCGCCAGCAACAGGTTGAAGCCGTTCTCGAATCGTCGATGGGTTAGCGCCGGGGCAGGCCACTGGACTTTTTCGAGCACGGCGTTGACCTGTCGATACCAGCATTCCAGCAGTATCTCCGGATCCACATCCTCGAACAGGATATCGAGGATTGCGCCGGTGTGGTTCCACACCAGCGACGGGCCGGTCAGGCGCCGGCAACCGTCGAGCACCAGGCGCTTCGAGTCGAGTTCAGGAATATCCATGCCGTGCCGGATTCCCTGGTTAGCGCCTAATCGGCGTCCTCGTCGTGGCTGGCCAGACGCACTCCACGCTCATCGATGATCAGTTCCTCGTCCTGGTCGAGCACGAAGCGTTTCGCCCGTTCCGGCACGTAGACCTTGGTGCCGGGGATGGTTTCCTTGCTTTCCACCTTGTCGCTGTTGAGGTTGATAATCTGCTTCCAGCTGCGGGCCAGGTCGTCGGCGGTAATCACCAGCAGGTCGCCCTCTTCCGCGGCGTTGAGTGCGTGATCGATCGCGGCTTCCTCGTCGGCGATCACGGTAATACAGCTGTCGTCGATGCCGAGCTCCATCAGGTACTGGCGCGCCAGCTGCGGCACCTCGTCATTGCCGCGCCCGCGGCGATTGGTGTCGGCCTTGCAAACGAAATCGGTGAACTCCGGTAAACAGGCCTGCACCGAATCGCGGATATCCTCGTCGCGACGGTCTCCCGGTACCGAGAACACGATGGTACGCCGCCCTGCCGGGTCGAGCCGATCCGCCAGCTCGGCCATGGCGCGGAAGCCGGCCGGGTTATGCGCGTAATCGAGAATGACCTTGAACGGATGCTCGTTGTAGATGTTGGTGCGGCCGGGGCTCTGAAAGAAAGAGGTGTCGAAGGTGCGCAGGCCGTTGCGAATTTCGTCCAGGTCCTTGCCAAAACTGAAAGCCATGGCCGCGGCGAACATTGCGTTTTGCACGTTGTGCATGGCCTTGCCCTCGATGGTCGCCGGGATCAGGTGAGTCCATAACAGAGGAATATGCGCGCCATTATCGTAAATCGTGATCATGTCACCGTTGATGCCCTGCTCGAGCACCACCGCGCGGCCGTTGGCGCGAATGTGCTCGCGCACCAGCCCATGGGTCGGGTCCATCGTGACGTAACAAAGGTGCTTTGCCCTGGTATGATCGGCCATTTTCAGGCACAGCTTGTCGTCCGCGTTCAGTACCGCCGTGTCATTCGCCACGCGCACCACGGTTTCCTTGACCTGCGCCAGCTGCTCGAGGGTCTCGATGCCGCCGAGACCCATGTGGTCGGCGCTGACGTTGATACAGGCGGCGACATCGCACTCACGGTAGCCGAGCCCCGCGCGCAGGATTCCGCCGCGCGCGGTTTCGAGCACGGCGAAATCGATGGTCGGATCGCGCAGCACGATCTGTGCCGATTGCGGCCCGGTCATGTCGCCCTTGACGGTGATGCGGCCATCGACGTAGATCCCGCCGGTCGAAGTCATGCCGACCACGTGACCGCTGGACTTCATGATATGCGCCAGCATGCGCGTGGTCGTGGTCTTACCGTTGGTACCGGTAATCGCAGCCACCGGAATCCGGCTCGGCGTCCCCGGCGGGTATAGCATCTCGAGCACCTTGCCGGAAACGTCGCGCGGTTCGCCTTCGCTCGGCGCCACATGCATACGAAAGCCGGGGCCCGCGTTGACCTCGACAATCGCACCGCCGATATCCTTATAAGAATTGGTGATATCGTCGGTAATGAAATCGACCCCGCCGATGTCGAGCCCGACGGCGCGTACCGCGCGCACCGCCATTTCACGATTATCCGGGTGCACGACGTCGGTCAGGTCGATCGCCGTGCCGCCGGTGGACAGGTTCGCGGTGGAACGCAGGAAAAACATCTCGTCTTTTTCCAGCACGGTGTTTTCGTCGTAACCCGCATCCTGCATCAGGCGCTTCGCCTGGCCGTCGAGCTCGAGCCGGGTCAATACCTTTTCATGCCCGATGCCGCGGCGCGGGTCGGAATTAACCACCTCGACCAGCTGCTCGATGGTCGACTTGCCGTCGCCGACCACGTGCCCGGGCACTCGCTTGGCGACCGCGACCAGTTCGTTGTTGACCACCAGCATGCGGTGGTCATAGCCGCTGACGAAACTCTCGGCGATGACGAAGCGCGACCTGCCCTGCTCGCGGGCGACATGGAAAGCCTCGCGCACCTCTTCTTCGGTGTTCAGATTGATACTGATACCGCGCCCGTGGTTGGCATCCAGCGGCTTGATCACCACCGGGTAGCCGATGCGTTTGACGGCGCTGACCGCATCGTCCTCGCTGCTGAACATGGCCTGTTTCGGTACCGGCAGGCCCATGTCACGCAGGATCCTGTGCGTGCCTTCCTTGTCGCTCGCGAGCGAGGTCGCGATAGTTCCGGTATCGCTGGTAACGGTGGCCTGGATGCGCTTCTGATACTTGCCGTGGCCAAACTGCACCAGGCTGTAATCGTTCAGTCGCAGCCACGGTATATTGCGCGCTTCCGCGGCGTCGACCAGCGACTGGGTACTGGGACCGAACTCGCGGCGCTGGGCGCGGCGCACGAAGTCTTCGAGTTCAGCGGCAAAATCGAAATTGGGGTCGATGTTGCAGTCGACCTGCTGTTGCAAGTGTTCCGGCAACAAATGCATCAGCAGTTTTAGCGCCAGGTGCCCCGCTTCGATACCGGCATCGCGTTGCTTGTAAGCGTAGATCATGTTGTACATGCCGGGCTCGCCGGTGGTTCGGGTTTTACCGAAGGAGACGTTGGAACCGGCCATATTCTGAATCTCGAGCGCGACGTGCTCCATGATATGACCCATCCAGGTGCCGTCGTCCTCGGTCAGGCGGCGGATAAATCCGCCCGGCTCGCGGTAAGAGCAACCGTGCTCGGCGAGGCTGGGCAGCGCCTGCTGCAAGCCGTCGGTGAATTCCTTGCCGCACTTGACCGACGGCCAGTCCACCAGCACACCGATGTCGAGCACCATGCGGATAACCGGGAAGTTGGCGTAAATACTCGGTCCTACGTAAACATTGGTGGCGGTTATCTTCATCGGCTTTATCTCTTCTTTGGAGGAAAGGGTTTGCGATCGTGGATGTCGAAGCGGCAGCCCTTCGACAGGATGTGCAGTTTCAGGTCGAGCAGGCTCAACGACTCGTTTTTCCTGGCCCGATCCATCGACGAGTAGCTCAGGTGCTCCGGGTCGATGATGGTGACATTGCCGCTGCCCTCGACCTCGAATACGCGGTTGGGCGGAATGAAGATCGCGGTGTCTTCGTCGATACCGACGCCCAGCAGGAACGGGTTATAGGAAACCGCGGTCAACAGCCGGCCAAGTCGGTCGCGCTGGCTGAAATGCTGATCGATGATCAGCGCGTTGGTGAGGCCCAGCCCGGGCGCCAGATTAACGCCATCGGCGCGCGCCGAGAGCCCCATCGAACCGCCGGCGATCATGTGCTCGGGCATGATCGCCGCACCGGCGGAG
>JAASSH010000055.1 GCA_021767985.1 Gammaproteobacteria bacterium
CCTGACAATCACTTCGCTTTCGAAGCGGTTGCCTGGTACTGGCACTTCGTGGACGTGGTCTGGCTTGGACTGTTTATTTTCGTTTACTGGTTATAGACAAGCAGCGAACTATGCAAAATTAAAAGCCCGGTCTGACCGGGCTTTTTTTTGCCTGCGTGTAACCGGGACTCGATGATAAAGCGTTTGCTAGATGTGCGGCATTGCGCGAGGGCAGTAATCTTTATCGTGGGATTTAGTCCGGTAGAGCGGATTCAGGCGGTGACCTTAGTCGAGCGCGGCTCGTCTTTCTGGTTCCATTGATCGAGCAGGATTTCGAAATCAGGTGCCGGCACCGGCCGCGAGTAAAGGTAACCCTGGCCGAAATCACAGCCGAATTCCTTGAGTAACCGATTCTGGTTTTCGGTCTCAACGCCTTCCGCAATTACCTTGATGCCGAGTTTTTTCGCCATTACGATGATGGCCTCGCATAACGCCAGGTCGTTTTGCTCATAGTCCAGGTTGCGTACGAAAGACTGGTCGATCTTCAGATAGTCGATGTCAAACTGTTTCAGATAGGACAGCGACGAATAACCGGTGCCGAAATCATCGATCGCAATCTGAATCTCCGCCTCCCTGAAATCGAGCAGGCGATTGGTGATCTTGTCGCGCGCATCCATCAACAATCCCTCCGTGATCTCGACGCTTATGGCCTGTCCGCTAATGCCGAGTTCGTCAAGCTGTGCAAACCACGGGCTCATGGCCGCCGCCTCGTCGATCCATTGCCTCGATGACGTATTGATACTGATCTGAAAGTCCGGATCATAGCGTTCCCGCCATTGGCCGGCCTTTTCGATGGCGTTATAAAAAACCCAGCTGCCAATCTCTGAAATCAAACCGGTTTCTTCTGCAATTGGAATGAATACGGCGGGGCTCACCAGGCCAGATTCTGGATGATGCCAACGCAGCAATGCCTCGGCCTTGGTCAATTTATCCTGGTGCAGATCGATAATGGGTTGATAATAGATTTCGAACTGTTCGTCGTTAATCGCTTTGCGCAGGTCGCCGATCATTTTGCGTTTTCTGAGCGCGCGCTGCTGCAATTCGGGGGTGAAGAAATTGAAACGGTTGCTGCCCTCGGCCTTGGCGGCATACATCGCCTGATCGGCGTTACGTTGCAGGCTTGCGATGTCTTTTGAATCCTGCGGATAAAAAGTTACTCCGATACTGGCAGTCAGAAACACTTTTTCGTTGTCGAGTTGAAAAGGCTGCGCCATTGCATCCAGCAACTCCTGGCATATCGGCTGTACCGCCAATTGATCGTCGATGTTTCCGAGGATTATCGTAAACTCGTCTCCGCTGAGCCGTGAGACCGTATCGATTTCACGCACGACTTTTTGCAGGCGGTTGGCGATTTCGATTAGCAACAGGTCTCCCATGTCGTGCCCCAGCGAATCGTTGACGTCCTTGAAACGATCGAGGTCCAGGTACATCAGCGCCAGTGACTGGTTGCTGCGGTCGCAGGAGCGAATTTCGTGTTCGAGCTTTTGTAAAAACAGATTGCGGTTGGGAAGACTGGTCAGCGAATCAAAATTAGCCTGGTTCCAGATCACGGTTTCGGCGTGCTTGCGCTCCGATATGTCCCGGATGTAGGCATTGAATTCCTGCAGGTCCGGTGAGTCGAGAACCGAAAGCGACATCTCGACCGGAAATTCATGGCCGTCTCGATGCAGGGCGTGAATCTCGATCAGGGTGTTCAAAACCGAGGATTCTCCGGTCTCGAGATACCTTTTCATTCCCTTGCGATGGGCGGCCCGGTAGCGAACCGGGATAATGGTATCTTCGATTCTCTGGTCGAGAATTTCATCGGCACTCCAGCCAAAGATTTTCGCGGCCTGCTGGTTCCAGCCGGTTATATGACCGTCGAAATCCATTTGTACCAGCGCATCGATCGACGACTCGAAGAAAGCTTCGAGCTTGGTGTGCTGGGCGAGGATGATTTCCTTTTTTTGCCGCAGGTCTGTCTCGAGCGCCTTGACCCTGGCTTCAAGCTGGCTCTTTTCGACATCGTCTTCAGCAGGAGAATCGGTGTCCGGCATATATATAAACTCGATTGATAACAGCTTTGATTATAGTATTTATTTATAAAGACACCGGACACAAAAAAGCCCGGCGGAACCGGGCTTCGATTTTGCGGTTTGTCGGTCCGCGTCAGGCGACGAATGACGACTTAATCGTTTTGAAAGCGTTGCTCTCGATCTGACGAATACGTTCGGCGGAAACACCATACTCGTCCGCCAGCTCATGCAGCGTCGCCTTGGGTTCGGTAAGCCAGCGACGAGTCACGATAGCCTTGCTGCGATCGTCCAGCTTTTCCAGCGCTGCTCCCAGCATTTGCATGTTATTTTGCTCTGTATCCTGCGACTCGAGCAGACGTTCCGGCGACGGGCTGTTGGATGCCAGCGAATTTGCCGGCGCCAGGTAGGCCGAGTCTTCGTCCTCGTCGCTGGACGGGTCGAACGCGAGGTCGTAGTTGTTGAGACGGTTTTCCATCTCGATTACGTTCTCGCGGGTAACGCCAAGCGTTTCGGCGACGTGATCGATTTCTTCCGACTTGAACCAGCCGAGTCGGGTTTTCTGGCTGCGCAGTTTGAAGAACAGCTTGCGCTGCGCCTTGGTGGTAGCCACCTTGACGATGCGCCAGTTTTTCAGGATGTACTCGTGAATTTCGGCCTTGATCCAGTGAACCGCGAAAGACACGAGTCGCACGCCCACTTCGGGGCGGAATCGCTTGACCGCCTTCATGAGTCCGATGCTGCCTTCCTGGATCAGGTCGGGGACGGGCAGGCCGTAACCGGCATAGTTGTTAGCAATCTTAATGACAAAACGAAGATGCGGCAGGACCAGCTTTTGAGCTGATTCGATATTGCCCGTTTCCTGCAGGTCTTTTGCCAGCGAATACTCTTCTTCAGCGCTTAATATAGGTACGCTCCTGGCAGCCTGAATGTAGGCGTCCAAATTGGAGCTGCCCAGTAAAATGGGCATGTTTTTACCTGTATTGACCAGTTCTGTGCTCATAGATTTCCTCTGATTTATCTAATTTTTAGCACTCATGCTGTTCGAGTGCTAGCAATTAGAGCATAAACATCGCTAAAAGTTCAAGTTTATTAGCAAATATTAATATTCTCGCTAAATGTATGGATATTAAAGAAAAATCACCAGTAAATACGTCCTCTAAACGGTTATGGATCAGTCTCGTCCGCAGCTCCGAATCCCGGTGCCTGTTTTTCCGAGAACCAAATTAGGCAAAAACCGGGCCGGCAGTCTTGTTATACTCGAAATCCGTAGAGTCAGGCTTGCTTTACTCGTATTGTTAACCCCGCCTTTGCGTAAAGTCTCCAGGTTTACTCGCAGTTTGATCGCGAGCTGCGTGGAACCCAAATCATCTGTCCCATAAAGGGATACCCAACATGGAGAAAACATGACTATTGCTCAGCACAAGGTTGTCACCATTCACTACAAGGTCTCCGATTCCGAAAGTGATGAAGTCATCGATTCCTCGGAAAACGCCGAGCCGATGACTTACCTGCACGGGGCACAGAACATCATCCCCGGCCTGGAACAGGCCCTCGAGGGTAAGGCGGTTGGCGACGAACTCGAAGTTGTCGTCGAGGCTGCCGAAGCCTACGGCGAGCGCAGCGACGATCGTATTCAACAGGTGCCGATGGAGGCTTTCCAGGGAATGGAGAAAGTGGAACCCGGCATGGCTGTCACCGCGCAAACCGATCAGGGTCAGATCAACCTGGTGATTACCGAAGTCAACGGAGACATGGTGACGGTGGACGCCAATCATCCGCTCGCGGGTAAATCGCTAAAATTCGAGGTTACCGTGGAAGACGTTCGCGATGCGAGCGAGGAAGAAATGGCGCATGGGCATGTGCACGGTCCGGGCGGTCACGAGCACTAGCCAGGCCAGGCGTAACAGGCCGGGTTTCAGGGATTTAGCGCTTCGCTCTGACGCTTGATGTTGACCAGGGTTTGCAGGCGCGCCAGCAAATCGTCTTCATCGACCGGCTTGGTAATGAAATCGTTGGTGCCGGCGCCGAAAATTGCCGTGAAATCGGTGCGTTCGTCCTCGCCGGGCTCGATTGTCATCAGCAGGATAGGCAGGGTCAGGTAATCCAGCTCGAGCTCGTTGCGAATGCTCTGGATCAGTTCATAGCCATTCATCTTGCTGGTTAGCATCAGGTCGGTAATCATGACGTCGAAACTGCAGTTGGCGTCGGCGGCCAGATCCTGTTTCAGGCATTCCAGTGCTTCCGCCGCGTCGCGGAAATGGACATATGCGATACCGCTCTTGTCGAGTATGCTGGTGGTGATCGCGGTCGAGGTGGCGCTCTTGTCGACGTAGAGAATCTTGACCGGTAGCTCGTTATGGGTACCCAGGAAGTTAAGAATGAAATTGACCAGTGACCTGTGGCCCTCGGCCTTGTCGAAATAGGCAGTCACGGCGTCGGTGTCTTCGATGCCGGCGCCCATGACGCGGGTATCGGTATCACCCGAAACCACGAAAATCGCGGTATCCTTGTTTTTTGGAGTTTGACGAATTTCTTCGATGAGTTGATAGCCGTCGGTGTCCGGCAGGGTGATGCCGGTAGTGATAATTTCGAACTCGTAGCGTTTGACCGCGGTCATCGCTTCCTTGCCGGTACCGCATGCAATGATGTCCAGATCGGGCGCACGGCTGGAAATTTCCTTGAACAGGATAGTCCGCGCCGAATCCGAGGAATCAATCAGCAATATTCGGCGTTTTGCGGGCATGAATGACCTGATTAGCTTGGTTCTATCTGGTTCAGGTGCCGGGCAACTGCAATCCAGGAGCCGGCCAGTCCAAGTAGAGTACTAGATGTGATGAGAATGATAAAGTCGTGAAACGAAAAAGTAATCAGCGTCAATTCCGACTGGTACAGCAGGTTCAGGCGCTCCAGCGGACCCGAAATGGCGAGATAGCCGATCTCGACGATAAGCCAGCTAATTATGCCGCCCAGCAGGCCGTACCAGACGCCACCGTAGAGGAAGGGGCGACGGATAAAAGCGTCGGTGGCGCCGATTAGCTTGGTGACGATTATTTCCTGGTAACGGTTCTGAATGTCGAGCCGGATGGTGTTGCCAATGATCAACAATACCGCGCAGGCGAACAGGATGGTGATAATCATAACCGAGCGTTTGGCGATCTCGATAATCGTGTAGAGCCGCTCCAGCCATTCCGTGTCGAGCTTTGCGATTTCAACCTCCGGCATTGCCTGTAAAGCGTTGAGCAGGTTGCGTATGGCGAAAGTATCCGCCTCGATCGGCTCGACGATAATGGTATGCGGCAGGGGATTGCTGCTTAACGTATCGATGCTCTTGCCAAAGCCGGAGTTCTGGCGAAATTCCTCGAGCGACTGGTCGCGCGAGATGAAGCGCGTCGACTCAACCTGCTCCATGCCGGAGATATCTTTTTCCACCGCGCGCGCGCGTTTCTCGCTGAGATCGAGATCGAGGTAAAGACTGATCTGCGAGCTCGAGCGAAAATCGCCCGACATTGCATCGATGTTTTTCAGGAACAGGTAGAAACCACCAGGCAGTGACAGCGTAATGCCGATTACCGCGACCGTCATGATGGTGGTTGCGGGAGCCTGGTAAATTTTTCCGAGGCTGAATATCAACGATTGCAGGTGGTGCAGCAGGTAAGCCGAGATGCGGTTAGTCGTGGCGGGTCCGCGACGTTTGACGTTACTACCAGCCATCGTCAGTCTCCGCCGCGTCGTCCACCAGGTCATTCAGGATCAGTTGCCCCCGGTTGAGCGTGAGACGAGGCTTATCCAGTTCGTCGATCAGCCCGAGGTCGTGGCTGGCCACCAGCACAGTCACGCCCACCTGGTTGAATTCGACAAAGATTTGCATGATTTCGCGCGACAGTACCGGGTCGAGATTACCGGTGGGCTCGTCCGCAAGCAGCAACATGGGTTTGTGCACCACCGCGCGCGCGATGCCGACACGCTGCTGTTCTCCGCCCGATAGCGTGATCGGCATCGATTTTTCCTTGTGCAACAGGCCTACCTTGTCGAGGGCTGCACGGGTACGCTTGGCGACTTCCTGCGGCCGATAACCCTGGATTTGCAGCGGCAGCGCCACGTTATCGAACACCGGGCGGTCGAAAAGCAGCTGGTGGTCCTGGAAAATAACGCCTATGTTGCGGCGAATATAGGGAATGCGGTGGCGTGATACCGTGTTCAGGTTGATCCGGTTCAGCAAGGCCTGGCCGCGAGTGGGTTTTTCGATCAGGGCGACGATTTTCAGCAGGGTGCTCTTGCCGGCACCGGAATGCCCCGTGATGAAGGCCATATCGCCGTCGGCAAGCTGCAGCGAAACGTTGGTCAGGGCCTCGTAGCCGCCTTCGTAACGCTTGGTTACGTTGTGAAACTCGATCATTGGCGTGAATCAGGCTCAGGCATCGGCCAGCAGGGCATTGACAAATTCCTCGTTATCGAAGGGGCGCAGGTCTTCCACCGATTCGCCGACGCCGATAAACCGGATCGGGGTATGCAATTGCTCCGCAACGTTGAAAATCATACCGCCCTTGGCGGTACCGTCGAGCTTGGTCAGCACGATGCCCGTGATCCCGACCGCGTCCCTGAAATTGCTGGCCTGCGCCAGCGCGTTCTGGCCGGTAACCGCATCCAGTACCAGCAGGGTCTCATGCGGCGCGTCAGGGTCCAGCTTGGCCATCACGCGTTTGATTTTCTCCAGTTCATCCATCAGGTTGACCTGCGTGTGCAGTCGACCCGCGGTGTCGGCGATCAGCACATCGATGTCGCGCGCCTGGGCCGACTGCAGTGCGTCGAAGATAACCGATGCCGAATCGGCTCCCTGGCCCTGCTTGACGACGGGTATCTCCAGGCGGTCGCCCCAGCTCTGCAACTGCTCCACGGCGGCGGCGCGGAAAGTGTCGCCGGCTGCCAGCATGACTTTGAGTCCCTGACTCTTGAACTGCTGCGCGAGTTTGCCGACGGTGGTGGTTTTGCCGGCACCGTTGACACCAACCATGAGGATAACGAAAGGCTTGTTACCAGGATCGATGGACAGCGGGATGGCGCAGGGCGCGAGAATCTCTGCCATGGTGTTTTTCAGTACACCGACCAACGTTTCGCTATCGCCGAGTTCGCTGCGTTGCAGCGAATTGGTCAGGTTCGAGGTAATTTTCTGGGTCGCCTGCATGCCGACGTCGGCCATCAGCAACTGGTCCTCGAGCTGCTCCAGCAAGTCATCGTCGATCTGCTTCTTACCCAGCAGTAAATCTGCCAGGCCGCCAGACAGGTTTTCCCTGGTTTTCGCAAGCCGCTGGCGCAGTGACGCGAACAGGCCAGATGGCTTGTCGGTGTCGTCTTTAGCAGCAGATTTAAATCCGAACATCGTTTTTCCGGGTAACAGATTTCAGGCACAATATGCTAACAGAAAGCGGTTCAATCTGTGCACTTCTAACCCACATAAAGCGTGAATATGGCAGACTCGCGGAAATCCCGCATCAGAATCATCGGTGGCAAATGGCGGGGCCGTAAACTGGACGTAATCGACACCGAGGGACTGCGGCCGACGCCGGATCGAATTCGCGAAACCCTGTTCAACTGGCTGGCTGCACGCTGCCCGGGCGCGCTCGTGCTCGACTGCTTTGCCGGCAGCGGGGTGCTGGGCCTGGAGGCGTTGTCGCGCGGTGCAAGCCGACTGGTTGCGCTGGAGCAGCAGCCACGGGCGGTCGAATATCTGCGCGCCCAGGCGCAAAAACTGGATCCCGATGCGATTGAAGTCATCGCCGGTGATGCACTAAGGTCGATTGCGAGGCTGCAGCAGCAGTTTGACCTGGTTTTTATCGATCCACCCTATGCCTCGCCTGAACTGCGACAGCAGGTGTTTCAACAACTCGAGGCTCATGGCTGCCTGCGGCCTGACGCACGCGTTTACTTCGAGTGGCCTGTGGCCGAAGAGTTCGTATTACCGTCAAACAGCCTGCAATGGCTTAAACAGAAAACCGCCGGCCAGGTTAACTACGCTATAGCCGAATGGCGTTTAAGCCGTTAGAATCTTGCGTTTATTTTGCCTGGCAGCAGATGCTGGAATACAGAGGTAATCCATGAAGGGAACCGCAATCTACCCTGGAACTTTCGACCCGGTTACCCGCGGGCATATCGATATCTGTCAGCGCGCGCTGAAAATGTTCGATCACGTCGTTATCGGGGTAGCCGACAGCCTCGCCAAAGAGCCTTTTTTCGATATTGACGAGCGTTTCGATATGCTGGAAATGGTATTCGACGACAACGATCGCATCTCGGTAAAGCCTTTCTCGGGCCTGCTGATCGACTTTGCGCGCGAGTGCGACGCCGATGTCATCATTCGGGGATTGCGCGCGATCTCTGACTTCGAGTACGAAGTGCAGCTGGCCGGAATGAATCGATCGCTGGCGCCCGAAATCGAAACCGTATTCCTGACCGCCGCGCAGCGTTACGCCTTTGTCTCGTCGAGCCTGGTGCGTGAAATTGCGCGGCTCGACGGCGATGTCTCGGAGTTCTTGCATCCCGAGATCCTGCATCGGTTGACGACCAAGCTGCAGTCTCTAAAGTAGTTGCTGGCCGGGCAGTATTCATGGCGTTGATGATCACAGACGAATGTATCAATTGCGACGTGTGCGAGCCGGAGTGCCCGAACGACGCGATATATCCGGGCGACGAGTATTACGTCATCGACCCGCTGCTGTGCACCGAGTGCGTTGGGCATTTCGA
>JAASSH010000331.1 GCA_021767985.1 Gammaproteobacteria bacterium
AAGAACATGCAAACCGTCAGGAAGGCCGCTCGCAGGTAAACCGGACGCCAGTTTTTGGGCGCCATCAGGCCAAGGCTGCCGCTGGCGAGCGCGAGGATGACGATGAAGCCGAGGTTGCCGATGGAGCGCAGGGTTTGAAACTGCCAGAACGAGGTATCGCCCGACATCAGTTTCACCAGCGAATCCTGCAGCGCGAGCGCGAATACGCCCATCAGTAACAGGGCCAGCGCGATCAGGGGGCGATCTCCGGCTGGATGCTGAAACAAGCCTAATTTCATGAACTAAGAGCCATAACTACGGGTGGTCCAGGGTGGCGGCAGTGTAAAACAAAAAATCGAACCCTGCCCGATTCCGCTCGACTCGATCCCGGGGCTTAAATCAGCGATTCGCCGATCCGCAGCACGCTCGCCAGTAGCCCCTCGACGTGTTCGGCGCGGGTGGCATGATTGATGATGCAGACGCGCAACACCGGCCGCCCGTAAACCTGGGTGGCGGACATCAGGAAATCGCCTTCGAGCTGAATCTGGTCGCGAATCGCGCTATTGATGCGATCGATCTCGGTATCGACCAGGCCTTGCGGACGGAAACGAAAACACAGGATCGAAAGCTGTGGCGCTACCACGAGCTCGAGCTGCTCCTGCCGACCGATCAGCTCGGCCAGGTATTCGGCACACTGCACGTTATGCAGCACGTTACGTCCCAGTCTTTCGAGGCCGTAGCAGCGCATTGCAATATAAAACGGCAGTGCGCGAAATCGCCGCGATAGTTCGGGCCCGATATGGAAAAACGCGTAGTCTTCCGGTTCCTGATCGACGGCGGCAGGCAGATACTCCGAGGATTCAAGGAATAGCTGGCGCGCCGACGCCGGATCGCGGTATAGCAGCAGGCTGCCGCCGAGCGACTGGAAAAACCACTTGTGCATATCCATCACCACCGAGTCGGCCTGTTCGATACCGCGATAACGGGGCTGCAGCAGGTCCGACATCAGGCCACCGCCGCCGTAGGCGGCATCGACGTGCAGCCAGACGCCGTGTTGCCGGCAAAGCGCCGCTATTTCTTCCAGCGGATCGATGGCCCCGGTGTTGGTTGTGCCGGCCGTGGCGACGACACAGACCACGTTTTGCTGCTGCCGCAAGGTTTCGGCAAGATGATCGGGGCGCATGCGGAAATCGTCGTCGGTATCGATCGCGACAATATTGTCGGTTCCGATACCGAGCATGATGACGGCACGCCTGACAGAGAAGTGCGCGGCGCGGGAGCAGAGAATAACCGGGCGCGATGCCTGGCTGAAAGCGTAAAGTCCCTGCTCGCGATACCCGGGTCCGAAATGATTCGCGCAAGCGCTCGCGATTCCCGCCATGTTCGATATGGAGCCGCCGCTAAGCAGTACGCCCTCGGCCTGTTGGTCAAAACCGACCAGGTCGGCTAGCCAGCGAATCACCGTTTTCTCGATCATGGTGCCCACCGGTGACGCCCAGTAGCCGCCCAGGTTTTCGTTGAGCACGCTGACCATCGCATGAGCGAGTGGGTCGCTGGGTAGACCGGACGGCGCGATCCAGCCAAAGAATCCGGGATGCGTGTTGCGTCGCGGGTAGCGGTCGATGGCGCTGGTGATTTGTTGAACCAGGTGTTCGAGTGATTCGTCGCCTCGCGGAAAGCCTGTATCGATTAGCGCGGCCACATCGGCGGCCCTGGAGGGGCGGACGATCGGTGAGCTATAGCGCTGTTCGATCAGCGGGGCGATAGCCCTGTTGATGTCGATTTCTGCTGCCCCGGTCAGATCGTCTGCCGGGGCAAGCTGGGGACGGCTCGGCGCTGTCATCGACGGCGGGTTCCTGGTTGTCGGACTAGTTCTGGTTTTGCATCTCCCATTGTCGCATGGGCATCGAATCGATCAAGTCAAAAAGCCGAGCGGTCGAAACCGGCGAGTCGCTGCTCGCAAGGATTTCCTGTTGTTCCCGCAACCGCGAGTCGCCCGCGCTAACGCTCGCCGGCGTGAATTGCACACAGCATGTAGTTGACTGTGCTGCGCCGGCTAAGCCCGAACTGACGATTGAACGGGTTGACTTTAACACCGGTGGTGGCGATGACCTTGAGATCGTCCGCGACGAGCATGCGGCGCAGTTCGGATGGTTTTACGAACTTACGCCACGCATGGGTGCCGCGCGGCAACCAGCGGAGAATGTATTCGGCGCCAACGATCGCAAACAGCCATGACAGCAGATTGCGGTTGATGGTCGCGATGAACATGATGCCATCGCGCGCCAGCAGCTGGTTGCAGCTGGACATGAAAGCAGGCAGGTCGGCGACGTGCTCCACCACTTCCATGTTGAGCACGATGTCGAAGCGTTTCCCTGCGCTGACCAGCGTTTCAACCGCGACGCAGTCGTAGTCGATAGACAGCCCGGAACTGCGGCTGTGCTGGCGCGCGACGCTGATACTCTTTTCGACGACGTCGATACCGCTGACGTCGGCGCCGAGCGATGCCATCGACTCGGACAGGATGCCTCCGCCGCAGCCGATATCGAGAACGCTAAGTCCATTCAGCGGGGACGGATTATCCGGGAAGCGGCCGAAATGCAGGCAAATCATTCGCTTGAGATAATCGACCCTGAGTTCATTGAGCCGGTGCAGTGGCCAGAACTTACCCTGTTTATCCCACCACTGCTCGGCAAGTCGTTCGTAGTAGGCAGTCTCCTGTGGATCGATAGTCGAAGATTGCATTGCTACTCAGGCGAGAAACTCGGCGCGGGTTTTGTGCTTCGTCTTGAAGATACCGCCCAGCGCGGTGGTCTGGGTGCGCGAGCTGGAGTCCATCACCCCACGCGCCTTGACGCAGTAGTGGGTGGCGTCGATCGTGATCGCGACATCGTCGGTCTCGAGCAGGGTCTGCAGGGCGACCAGTACCTGCTGTGTCAGGCGTTCCTGCACCTGCGGACGTTGCGCAAAAAAGCGCACGATGCGGTTGATCTTGGACAGGCCGATGATCTTATCCTTCGGGATGTAAGCGACCCTGGCGGTACCGTCGATAGTGACAAAATGGTGCTCACAGGTGCTGGTGACGCTGATGTCGCTGACCTTGACCATTTCCTCGACGCCCATCTTGTTATCGATCACGGTGATCTTTGGAAAGTTGAAGTAGTCGAGGCCGGAAAACATTTCGTCGACGTACATCTTCGCAATCCGGTGCGGTGTTTCGCACAGGCTGTCGTCGCTCAGATCCAGTCCGAGGGTTTTTGCGATGTCGGTAAAGGATCTCTTGATGCGCTCGTACTTGTCGTCACGCTCGTACTGATGGGGCAGCAGCGGAGTCTCGAGTCCGCGCTCGAGCAGGGCATGACGAACCTGGTCGGCCTCTGCGGAATAGGGAGAGGGAATTTTTGTCGCGCTTTGGGCAAGATTGCTTTTCATGATCTTTCCTTATGGGCTTTTAATTTAGCGGGAATCGGATTTTTGTGCGGCCCCGGATCAGCCGACCTGTGCCAGGTGGCGGCCGCCGTCGAGTGCAATGGTTTTACCGGTCAGGTAGCGGCTTTCGAGGAGGTATCGAATCGCGTTAACGCCTTCGGTTTCGCCGGGCGCGATGCCCAGCAGGGATTTCTTTAACGCCTTTACACGATAAGCATCGTCGTCGTCGTGGTTGAACATCAGCAGCGCCGGCGCGATGCTGTTGACCTTGACCAGCGGTGCAAACTTGCTGGCGAAGGACAGCGTAAGATTGTCCAGCGCCGCTTTACTGGCGGCGTAAGCAATATGTTTCTTGCTGCCGGTACCGGCGACATAATCGCTCATGTGAATGATATCG
>JAASSH010000332.1 GCA_021767985.1 Gammaproteobacteria bacterium
ATTGAGCAGCGCCAGCTGGTAAAACTGGTCGCGCTGACGATCGTCCAGCGGTAATTGCTGCAGGTAACCCTGCAAGTCGGGGATCGACTTGCGTTGCAGCATGTCGAACAGCCTGTCTTCCTGCTCGGCATCGAGGCCGGTTGTTTTTACCAGGCTGCGAAATACGCCAACATGCCCCAGATCAAGCGACATATCGTGCAGGCCGACCGCGTGCAGCGTCGCCACCATCAGGCTCACCACCTCGACGTCGGCGCTGATCGCATCGCTGCCGAAAATCTCGGCGCCAATCTGTATCGGGGTGCGGCTCGAGTTAATGCCGTCGCCGATCGCGTGCAGCAAGTGTCCGCAATAACAAAGCCTGGAAACGCGGTGTTGGCGGGCATTGTCCGCCAGCAGGTGCGCATCGATGCGCGCCACCTGGGGTGTCATATCGGAGCGCACGCCCATCTGCTTGCCGGACAGCTGGTCCACCAGGGCGAAGGTTCGGGTGTCGAGCGAATGCGCGGTGCCGGTCAGCAATGAATCCATGTATTCGATCATCGCCGGCATCACCAGGTCGTAACCCCAGTTGTGGAATAACTGCAGGATATCGTGACGCAGCGCCTCGACCGCGAGCGCGTCGGGCGGCAGGGTTTCCTGCACCCCGTCGGGCAGCAGCCAGCGTTTATTGGATTTAATGCTCATCCCCGTACCAGATAAAGCAACAGTAGCCCGACAATTATCAGCACCAGCCCGACGTTGCGCAACATTTGCTCCGGCATCTGCGCCATCTGTTGCACCATGTTGCGGTAACCCCGTGGGCTGAGAAAAGGTATCAAGCCCTCTAACACCAGCACCAGCGCCAGCGCCGCCCCAAAATCAGCCCAGTTCATATTATTCTCACAAAAAACGGGCGTGTCCTGCCGCCCGTTTCTATCGTTTGCATGTTACCGCCAGCTACCTGGATTCAGACTCCTTGAAGAACTTGAAGAAGTCGGAATCCGGGCTCAGCAGGATGATATCCTGGTTGTTGCCGAAGCTTGCGTCGTAGGCCTTCAGGCTCCGATAGAAGGAATAGAACTCCTTGTCCTGGTTATACGAATCCGCGTAGGTCTTGGCCGCGATCGCATCCCCTTCACCGCGGATCTCTTCCGACTTGCGGTAAGCCTCCGCGAGGATTTCCTCGCGCTGACGGTCGGCGTTGGCGCGAATCTGCTTGGCCTGCTCTTCACCACGCGATCTGAACTCCTTGGCCACGGTCTGGCGTTCGGTCGCCATCCGTTGGTAAACGTTGTTACTGACGTTATCCGGCAGCTCGACCTTCTTGACGCGCACGTCGACCAGCGTGATACCGAGATCCTGGATCTTGACCGCGGCGTTGTCGGTTACTTCCTCCATGATCACCGCGCGCTCTCCCGAAATGACTTCACGCATGGTTCTGGAGGCAATCTTGCCCTTGAGCTCGTCGTTGATAATCGACACCATGCGCGCTATCGCGCGACGCTGGTCGCCACCGGTCGAGGTATAAAAGGTCTTCGGGTCGGTGATGCGCCACTTGACGAACGAGTTGACGATAACGTTTTTCTTTTCCACCGTCAGAAACCGCTCCGACGGGGTATCCATGGTCAGGACCCGGCTGTCGAACTTGCGGATATTGTTGATGATCGGAATCTGGAAATAGAGACCCGGCTCGTAGTCGGCCTCGACGATTTCACCGAGCTTGAACTTGATCGCGAGTTCACGCTCGTGCACGATGAAGGTCGACATGTAAACGATTACCCCGACGACGATGGCCAGGATGAATCCAAAGCGAATATTTGCGGTCATTGGCGGGTCTCCCTGTCACGGTTACGCGACGCGTTACGTCGGAACTCGTCGATCAGCGACTGTGATTCGCTGCTGCTGCCGCTGAGGCCCTTCAAGGTGCCGGTACCCGAACTGGCCCGACCCATCAACTGATCGAGCGGCAGGAACATCAGGTTGTTGCCGCCTTCCACGTCCACCATTACCTTGGGCGAACGTGCCATGACCGATTCGAGTGTATCGATGTAGAGCCGTTCACGGGTAACCTCGGGGGCCCGCTGATACTCCGCCAGCAGCTGGTTGAAACGGCTGGTTTCACCCTGGGCAGACTTGATCACGCGGGTTTTGTAGGCTTCCGCCTGTTCGAGCAGGCCCTGCCCTTCACCGCGCGCCTTTGGCACCACGTCGTTGCGATAGGCATTGGCCTCGTTGATGATGCGCTGTTCGTCCTCACGCGCCTTGATCGCGTCTTCGAAAGCGTCCTGCACTTCTTCCGGAGGCTGCGCCTCGTCCATGTTGACCTGGACCACGTTGATGCCGGTTCTGTAGTTATCCAGGATCTCCTGCATGATTTCCTTGGTGGCGCTACCGACCACAGCGCGGCCCTCGGTGATGATGAGGTCCATGTCGTTATTGCCCACGACCTCTCGAATCGCGGTCTCGGCGGTTTGCTGCAGGGTCAGGTCAGGATCGAACACCTCGAAGGCGAAATCCTGCGCATCCTTGACGTTGTATTGAATTTCGATACTCATGACGACGATGTTCTCGTCGCTGGTCAGCATCTTGGAATTTTTACGAGCGGTACGGATATCGGCAACGTTGATCAGTTCGACATCTTCGATCGGGTAAGGCAGGTGCCAGTGCGGGCCAGCCTGGGTCACCACGGTGCGCTCTCCGAACCGGGTTTCGACGCCACGCCAGCCTTCGTCGACGATGTAGATTCCGGTCAGTGCCCACACCACCAGCCCCGCGACCAGCACAAAGCCGATAAAGCCCGACACGTTGCCCGAGCCGCCCGGTACCTTGGGGATTTTTCCCCGGCCACCGCCGCCCAGCATTCCGCCGAACTTGTTCTTCAGGTTCCTGAATAACTCGTCCAGATCCGGTGGGCCGTCGTTATTACGTTGACCCCAGGGATCCTTGTCTTTACCTGGTTCATTCCAGGGCATAATCAACTCCGAAAGCTTATCGTCTGTTCAGTGGATTGCGGACGCGCAAAGATGGCGGATTGTAATGGCTTTCAGGCCGCTCCTGCAAGCGTATCGGCCAGCATCTCGAAGCGATCCGACGAAATCCCGAATTTTCGCTGTAAACGCTTCAAAAGTGCGGGCGTCAGGCGCAGTTTCAAGCTGATATTGCCATTATTTTCGAAATTTTCGCTGTCGATCGCGCCAGCCTCGAACAAATAGGCCCTGATCTGGCCTTCGCTGGCTAACAGTTCCAGGCTGTAAATCGCGCTTTTTTCACAGAATCGCTGGCGCAGGATTTCTGCCAGTTCGTCGAATCCCTCGCGCTGCTGGGCCGAGAGCCAGATCCGCCACGGCTGTTGCTGCTCGTTCAGATCGACTCGCGGGGACAGCCCGAGCAGGTCGATCTTGTTGTAAACCAGCACCTGCGGCACCTCGCCCGCACCAACCTCGTGCAAAATCCGGTCGACCGCCTCGATTTTTTCCTGGCGGCTGTCGTCCGCGCAATCGACCACGTGCAGAATCAAATCGGCTTCGCGCGTTTCGACCAGGGTGGCGCGAAACGCCGCTACCAGGTCATGCGGCAGATGGCGGATAAATCCCACCGTATCGGCGAGTATGACGTCCTGCTGCTCGCTCAACTGCAGCTTGCGCAGGGTGGGGTCGAGCGTGGCAAACCACTGGTCTGCGGCGTAAACCGAGGCATCGGTCAAGCTGTTGAACAGGGTCGATTTACCGGCATTGGTATAACCCACCAGCGATACCGTGGGGATATCCGCCTTGGTGCGCGCCTGTCGGCTCTGTGCGCGCTGGCTCGAAACCTTGGCGAGGCGA
>JAASSH010000333.1 GCA_021767985.1 Gammaproteobacteria bacterium
CGAAGCGCTGTTCGCACTGGTTGGATGGATTGCCCCAGCGATCTTCGCCCTTGAGGCAGAGCCGAAATTTTTCGTTTATACGGCGCGAACTCGGCAGTATAGCCTTGTACAGCACCGGCGGGCCGGGGATGATTCTAATCTCCGGCTGCCTCGGCAACTCGACATAGTTATAGGTCGCGATAGCATCCACCAGCACCTTGAATTCGAATGTTTCTTCACAAAAGGTCTGAATGCGCATTCCCGGCGAGCCCTGGCGGCGGTCGCCGAAACGCACGATTATCTGATCGCCCTCGCGCAGGAATCCACGTACCACCTTGATATAAAGCGTCTTGTCCCAGGGCCGGATGTTGCGCTTCATGTCGTACTCGACGTGCAGCACCGCGCCGTTGCTGGCTTCGACCGTGACATAATTGGCGGCTTGCGGGTTATCGAACTGCGGGCGTCCCATGTCGGAGGCAAATCGATGCACGATCTTGAGCGAGCCGGTATCGTCGATACCGAAGTAACCGGCGGTGTAGGTTAGCTTGAATTCCTGGTAAGAACCGGCTTCGAAACTGCCAGTTGGCTCTACCACGGCGGAACCCATTCTTTCCGGCAAATAGGTCGAATGCGGCATAGGCTTGATTTACCTCGTTAAATGAGCCTCTTAGAATTGCTAGATTATGCCTAAACAAACGACAATCGTGGAACTATATACATGAGTAGAGACGAAATTCTAGCCTCGGCTATCGACGCGATCGGTGATACCCCGCTGGTGGCGCTCGACCGTCTGACCGCAGACCACGAGGGCCGTATCGTCGCCAAGCTCGAGTTCGCTAATCCCGGGTTTTCGAAAAAAGATCGCGCCGCGCGCTGCATCATCGAGCAGGCGGAGGAGCAGGGATTACTCAAACCCGGGCAAACTGTGGTCGAGCTGACCTCGGGCAACATGGGCACCGGGCTGGCAATCGTTTGCGCTATCAAGGGCTACCCGTTTGTCGCGGTCATGTCGCGCGGCAACTCGATCGAGCGTGCACGGATGATGCAGGCGCTGGGTGCCGAAGTGGTGCTGGTGGAGCAGACGCCGGACTCGACGCCGGGCCAGGTATCCGGTGCCGACCTGCAGAAAGTGGAGGCGATGGCGACCCGAATCACGCAACAGCGCCAGGCCTTTCGCGCCGATCAGTTCTCGCATGCGGGCAATCCGTTGGCACACTATCGGCATACCGGCCCTGAAATCTGGCGGCAATCGGCGGGGCAGGTCACGCATTTCTGTGATTTCGTCGGCTCTGGCGGCAGTTATGCCGGGATTACCCGTTACCTGAAGGAACAGGATTCCGGGATAGGCTGTTATATCGTCGAACCGGCAGGTGCCGAGATCCTCGCTACCGGCAGCGCCGCTCGTCCGGATCATCCGATCCAGGGCGGTGGCTACGCGATGGACGAGCTGGCTTTTCTCGAGGATGTGCCGATCGACGGTTACCTCAGTGTATCGGGTGACAGGGCGCGTGCTACCGCCAGACTGTTGGCGCGCCGCGAAGGCATCTTCGGGGGCTTTTCCGCCGGTGCCAATGTCGCCGCGGCGCTCGAGTTACTCGAAGGACCGGCTCGCGGTGGGACCGTAGCGATTCTGGTCTGTGATAGCGGTCTTAAATACCTGTCGACCGATTTATGGGAAAAATTCACCGAATAAGACCTTTTACTGGTGAAATCAGCATTTTTCTGATAAAAAACATTTATGGATCAGCGGCTTATTTGTGTGTCTCAGCTCTCAGTATAAGTTTTGGTCTGCAATTAATATCCCTTCGGATCAATGGGGAGCCAGGCGAATTGTCTGGCGAGAACAAGTTCAAATACACGGCGGTATCTGTTCGGTGCAGTTTTAATGATTAGAGAAAACGCATGTATATCAAAAAAGTATGTATCCTGGGCGCACCTGCGGTTGGGAAAAGCAGCCTGATCCGACGACTCCTCGGAAAGGAATTCAGCGACACCTATCACGCCACCACTGGAGCCGATATCAAAAAAGTCGTGCTCGACGTGGATGTGGATAAAGTGCAGTTAATGCTGTGGGATATCCAGGGCATGGATGCGACTGCGCAGGGCTTTAGCCATTATCTGAAGGGCGCATCGGCGATCATTTACGTAGCTGACGGCACACGCCTGGAGACGCTCGACAGGGCGCTCGAGCTAAGACAAAAAACGGAGGATTTTCTCGGCAGCGCCGTGCCGAGTATCATGCTGTTCAACAAATCGGATCTCGAACAACACTGGGAAATCAGTTCCAGCATGATCAACGATGTCGAGACCGACGGGATTTTCGCGATCCTCACGAGTTCTAAGGATGGCAGTGGGGTCAATACCGCCTTCAACCTGCTCGCCCGGGTCTTGCTGGGTAAGAGTTCAATGGTGGCGGCCTGATATTTTCTAACCCGGCGCAAACGCGGTAAACCTGCGGTACCTGCCAGCCATCAATTTCAGTTGTTGTGTGGCTCTCGTTACGAGGCTATGATTTGACTATTCCTAGCAGAATAAGGGATCTCGCCGTAATGAGTGGTAAATTAAGAAATTTCGACCTGACGGTCGAAGAGATCAAGATCGTACGCATGATCGACGACTTGATAGACGGTCTCCAGAAGCTCGAATTCGATGATCCGCTGTCGCCCAGGGCGGAATTTTTTCGCAAGGAAATCGATAAGCTCGAAGAAAAACTGGAAGAGATCCGGGACAATACCCTGATCAGGTAGCACGCTGCCGCGTTACCGATAGTCGGCTTGCACGACCAGGATAACAGCCTGTTTTGCAGGTGATCCTGCGTTTATGCTTCTCTGGCTTATCAGGTAACGACATTGGTTGACCGATAGGCGGGATCGCGCCACAGCTCCTCATCCAGTACTTGCTGTAACACGCCGGCTGCCGCGATCACATCTTCCTCCTCGAGATACAGTGGCGTAAAACCAAAACGCATGATGTCGGGAGCCCGGAAATCACCGATCACCCCGTGTGCAATCAGCGCCTGCATCGCCGCATAGCCGTGCTCGAAGGCAAAAGAAACCTGCGAGCCGCGCCGTTGCGGATCCCGCGGGCTAGTGAGCTTGAGGTCAGGACAGCGCGCTTCCACTTCAGCGATGAAGCGTTCCGAAAGCCGGATCGAGGCGCTGCGCACGGCCTCCATGGTAATGCCTTCCCAGACCTGCAGTGCTTCTTCCAGCGCGCTCATCTGAATGACCGGAGGCGTGCCCACGCGCATACGCTCGATGCCGTCAGCCGGCCGGTAACCGGCCTCGAACTCGAACGGCGCGGAGTGACCCAGCCAGCCCGAGAGTGCAGGGCGCACCTGTTGCATCAAATCGGGACGGACGTAGATGAACGCCGGCGCGCCGGGACCGCCGTTTAAATACTTGTAACTACAGCCGACCGCGAATTCGCAATTCGAACCTGCGACATCGACCGGGATCGCGCCCGCGCTGTGCGCCAGGTCCCAGATCATTACCGCGCCGGCGTCATGCGCGCTGGCGGTGATTTTCTGCATGTCATGCAGCCGGCCGGAGCGGTAGTCGACCTCGGTCAGCATGACCGCCGCAATACTGCTATCGATGGACTCGGCGATGGTCTCGGGTTCGACCACGCGCAGTTCGTAACCCCGATCGAGCGTTGTAATCAGGCCCTCGGCCATGTAGAGATCAGACGGAAAATTGCCGCTGTCCGACAGGACGACCTTTCTGCCAGGCCGCATTTCGAGCGCCGATGCGAGCGCCTGGTAGACCTTGATCGACAGGGTGTCACCGACGACGACGCTGCCCGCGGGCGCTCC
>JAASSH010000056.1 GCA_021767985.1 Gammaproteobacteria bacterium
ACCTGATTCTGACCAAGCCGGTACGGATGACGCTGGAGCAGGCGCTCGAGTTTATCGACGACGACGAGCTGGTCGAAGTCACGCCGAAGAATATCCGTATTCGCAAGAAACTGCTGCTCGAGCACGAGCGCAAGCGAGCTTCTCGCAGTAGCGCCGCCTGAATCCCCGGAATTAGTGTGCTTTTGTTGACCGGCACGCCCCTCTATAATCACGCGGTATTGCAAGACTGAAACTCCGCGCATGACGTTTTTCCTCAAGCTGCGCCACTGGGAGCTGTTCCTGATGCTGGCGTTGCCGACCATCATGAGCCTGATGTTCGATCTCCCGCTCGAACCGCTGGTGGTAGCGACGATCGGCCTGTTCATGATGCTGGTGCTGTTCGGCTGGATGTTCAGCATCGGTGCCTGGGCGAATCGACATTTGCCCGAGTCGCGTCGGCGCAGTCCGCTTCCGTTTGCGGTCGGCCTGCTGCTGCCGCTCGTCTACCTGTTGATGTACATCTTCCTGTATATCCCCCTGCTGCAGGAAGGCGTGCCGTCGAAACCGCCGCTCTGGCTGCTGCCGATGCACATGTTGTCGATGGTCGGCATTTTTTACGGCCTTTGGTATACCGCGCGTCAGCTCAAGTCGCTACAGGAAAACACCGATGCCGATTTCATGATTTTCAGCAGCACCTTTTTCATGCTGTTCATCTTTCCGCTCGGCATCTGGCTGATTCAGCCGAGCGTCAATCAACTTTATGCCAGGCTGGAACAGGAACCGGCGGACCCGGATGAAGACTAGTTACTTCGCTTTCGGCTCCAACCTGTCGAGCCCGCGCCTGCTGGAGCGAATCCCGCAGGCCTCGAAACACTGCGTCGCGACGCTGCATCAGCACCAGCTTTGCTGGCACAAGAAAGGGCAGGATTTATCGGGCAAGTGCGACATCGCTTTCACCGGCAATGCGCGAGACATCGTCTACGGCGTTGTCTACCTGATGACGCACGACGACAAGCTCGAACTGGATGTTTACGAAGGTGCCGGTATCGGCTACGAGCGCCGCGAGATCCAGGTTACCGCTCTGCACGGCGAGGTCATCGACGTCTTTACCTACTTCGCGCTCGAAGTCGACCGGCGGCGACAGCCCTATCACTGGTACAAGGAGCACGTGCTGCGCGGCGCGCTGGAGCATGAATTTCCGTCGCATTATGTCGAACACATCGAGCGCACGCGGTCGATCGACGATCACGACGACGAGCGTCATTTGCGGGAACTCTCAATCTACCTGGAAGACCAATGAAAAATATCCTGGTGTTACAACATATCGCAATCGAAGACCCCGGCTATATCAGGGACCTGATGGAAGCCGACGGATACAGGTTGACACAGATCGAGCTCGACGAAGGCGAAACCATTCCGGCCGACTTCGGCGACTATGACGCAATGCTTTGCATGGGCGGTCCGATGGACACCTGGATGGAAGACGAGTACCCGTGGCTGGTCGAGGAAAAAAAGCGCATACGCGAATGGGTCGTGGACCTGCAAAAACCCTTCCTCGGATTTTGCCTCGGCTGCCAACTTCTCGGCGAGGTACTCGGTGGCAAGGTGCAGCCGTCGGACCCGCCGGAAATCGGCGTGCTAGATATCGATATGACGCCGGCGGCACGACAGGACGCGCTATTCGGCGACTATCCGGAAAGTATCGCGGCAGTGCAGTGGCATTCTTACGAGGTGGGCGATCTCGAGCACAACGCCGAGGTGACCGTGCTGGGTTCCTCGGACAGCACTCGCTACCAGATTTTTAAATATCGCGAGCACGCCTACGCGGTGCAGTTTCACGTCGAAGTGCGCGCCGATACGGTGATGCAGTGGGGATGCGTTCCGGAGTACAGGTCGGCGCTCGAAAACAGTCTGGGCGCCGATGCGCTCGGGCAATTCGACCAGCAGGCGCGCGCCGCGATGCCGGAGATGAACCGGCTGGCGCAACTGCTCTACGAAAACTTTAAAAAAATACTATAACCGCGGCGTGAAGGCGAGCACCCGCACCTTGCCCGGCAGCGTGGGGTTGAACAGGTGATTGTGCCAGTAGGTTGCCTGGAACAGCTCATCGTCCTGGTCCAGCGACCTGACATCGAAATCGAAAGCATGCTCGATGCTGCCCTCGGCGAACCGCAACTTGCACTGCCCCGCCTTTAGCAAGGCGTAGGCGACTGAAGAATCGTCGCTGAACAGCGCGGTTAATTCGTTCATGAACTGATCGGTTTCGTGGTAATGCAGTTCGGCCAGGATCCGCAGGCCATTCTTTACCCACTGACTGGAATCGTGCGTTTTGCGGATGATATGACGGAACTCGCTGGTGCGATCGGCCGAGTTCACGCGGTTGATCAGGAAGTTGATCCGGGCCTGCTCGTCACCCCCGGCAACCGCGTGTATACCGGCGCTCATGCCCTCGCTGGGACGACCGCCGCGCTCGCGCATGGCGAGCTTGCGCAGGCGGCACTGCCAGGAAATGAAACTTTGATACTGTTCGGTTAAATCCATAAATTAAATACGCTTCGACACCGGAAACAGTTTACCCGCTTCGCTTCGGAGTACCGAATTTTCGGCGCCGTTGTCGCTCGATCTAGAATAATCCCTCGACCTGGCCGTCCGCATTCAGGTGGATATTGTCCGCCGAGGGTACCCGCGGCAGTCCCGGCATGGTCATGATATCGCCACAAACCGCAACGATGAACTCGGCGCCGGCCGACAGGCGCACTTCACGAATCGGCACTTCGTGCCCGCTGGGCGCGCCAATCAGCGAAGGGTCGGTGGAAAAACTGTACTGGGTCTTGGCCATACACACCGGGAAGTGGCCGTATCCATCGGCTTCGAAGCGAGCAAACTGATCGCGTACTTTCTTATCGGCGATGATATCGTCGGCGCCGTAGAGCGTACGCGCGATATGGCGCGCCTTGTCCCATAAGGACATGTCGTCATCATACAGCGTGTGGAACTGCGACTGCCCGGAATCGGCAACCTCGGCGACGTGCCGCGCCAGTTCCTGGGTTCCCTTGCTGCCCTCGCCCCAGTGGTTACAGTCGAAGGCCTTGACCTCGAATTCGTCACAAAACTCGCGGATCGCATTCAGTTCAGCCTCGGTGTCGGCGGAAAAGCGGTTGATCGCGACCGTCACCGGCACGCCGAACTGCTTCAGGTTACGAATATGCCGACCGAGATTGTCGCAGCCCCTGACAATGGCCTCGACGTTTTCACCGGCAAGTTGATCCTTGGCGACGCCGCCATGCATTTTCAGCGCGCGCGCGGTCGCGACCAGCACCACCGCGTCGGGGCTCAGGCCGGCTTTGCGGCACTTGATATCGAAGAATTTCTCGGCGCCGAGGTCGGCGCCGAAACCGGCTTCGGTGACGACATAGTCGGCGAGCTTGAGCGCGGTTTTGGTGGCGATCACCGAGTTGCAACCGTGCGCGATATTGGCAAACGGACCGCCATGAATGAAGGCCGGGTTGTTTTCCAGCGTCTGTACCAGGTTCGGCATGAAGGCATCCTTCAGCAATACCGTCATCGCACCCGGCGCGTTGACGTCGCGCGCAAGCACCGGCTTCTGGTCGCGCGTGTAGCCGACCACGATGTTGCCGATGCGGCGGCTCAGGTCATCGAGATCGGTGGCGAGACAGAAGATCGCCATGATTTCGGACGCCACGGTAATGTCGAAGCCGCTCTCGCGCGGGGTACCGTTGCCCGGGCCGCCAAGGCCGATGGTGATGTCGCGCAGCGTGCGGTCGTTCATGTCCATGACCCGCTTCCAGGTAATGCGACGCGCGTCGATACCCGACTTGTTCTCCCACTGCACGTGGTTATCGACCAGCGCCGACAGCAGGTTGTGCGCGGCACCGATAGCGTGGAAGTCGCCGGTGAAGTGCAGGTTGATATCTTCCATCGGCACTACCTGCGCGTAGCCGCCGCCGGCCGCTCCACCCTTCATGCCGAAACAGGGGCCGAGGCTCGGCTCGCGCAGGCACATGACGGCTTTCTTGCCGATGCTGTTGAGTCCGTCGCCCAGCCCGACCGTGGTCGTGGTCTTGCCCTCGCCCGCCGGCGTCGGTGAAATCGCGGTGACCAGGATCAGCTTGCCATCAGGCTTGTCCTGCAACGAGTTGATGAACTCGGAAGTCAGCTTCGCCTTGTCATGCCCGTAGGGTTTGAAATCGTCCGGGGAAATATCGAGCTTGTGCGCGATTTCCGTGATCGGTTTCAGGGTTGCTTCACGAGCAATTTCGATATCACTTTTTGCCATCATTATCTCCGTAGAAAATTATCAACGGTTATATGCGTCTGCGCGCATGTTTACCTCCATGCAGGCTGGTGCCGGCAGGATTCCCAGTCGGCGTATCATAGGGGGTCGGTAGCTGCGAAAGTATCGCGAAAGCGACACTTAAAATGTCGGGGACAGTATAAATACTGTCCCCGTGTTTCGAATTTCTAGCAGTCGAGGGTGTTGTCTCTTTCCCAGCTACTCAGATGCGTGGCGTAGCTGTCCCAGGCCTGCATCTTGAGCTTGACGTAGGCGTCGACCAGCTCGTCACCGAGACCTTCGCGAATTATCTTGTTCTTGTCGAACTGGCGGATCGCGTCGAGCAGGTTGAGCGGCAGCATGCGCGCGCTCTTGGCGCGATGCCCTTCCTCGTACATGTTGAGATGGGTCGGCTCGCCCGGATCGCGCTTGTTGGCAATACCGTCGAGCATGGCCACCAGCACGCTGGCCTGCAACAGGTAAGGATTGGCGGCGCCATCCATCAGGCGCAACTCGAAACGTCCGTCCTCGGGCACGCGAATCATGTGGGTGCGGTTGTTGCCCGCGTAGGTGACCGCGTTCGGCGACCAGGTCGCGCCCGACATCGTGCGCGGCGCGTTGATGCGCTTGTAACTGTTGACGGTCGGGTTGAAGATCGCGGCCAGGTCGGAGGCCGAGTGCATGATGCCGCCCAGGGCCTTGTAGGCGAGCGGCGATAGTCCCAGACCGCGCGGATCCTTGCGGCTGGTTTCGAACAGGTTTTTCTTGCCGGCGCGATCCCAAAGCGAAACGTGCGCGTGACAACCGTTACCGGTCAAGTGCTTAAATGGCTTCGGCATAAAGGTCGCGCGCATGCCGTGCTGTTCGGCAATCGACTTGACCATGAACTTGAAGAACACGTGCTTGTCAGC
Organism: Gammaproteobacteria bacterium; assembly: GCA_021767985.1. Taxonomy (GTDB): domain Bacteria; phylum Pseudomonadota; class Gammaproteobacteria. The sequence continues at coordinate 5,185 of JAASSH010000056.1, forward strand.
AGTTTTCAACGCGTCGTCGTAATCCCAGTTCATCTCGAACTGGCCGTTGGCGTCCTCGTGGTCGTTCTGGTAGGGATTCCAGCCGAGCTTCAGCATGCAATCGCAGATATGGCCGACCACCGGGTACTGTCGCATCAGCGCGAGCTGGTCGTAACAGGGCTTGGGCTGGGTATCGTGGCTATCTGCAATGTTTTCGCCATCCGGCGTTATCAGGTGGTACTCGCACTCGACCCCGGTCTTCATGCGGTAACCTTTTTTCTGCGCCTTGGCGAGTTGCCTTTTCAGCGCCACCCGCGGCGAAGCCTCTACCTCTTTGCCGTCCATCCACAGGTCGCCCGCGACCCAGCCAATCTCGGGATTCCACGGTAACTGGATCAGGCTATCCGGATCCGGGATCGCAAACATGTCGGGATGCGCCGGGGTCATATCGAGCCAGGCCGCGAACCCGGCAAAGCCGGCGCCGTCTTTCTGCATCCCCTTGATCGCGCGCGCCGGCACCAGCTTGGCGCGTAGCACGCCGAACAGGTCGACCCAGCTCACCAGGAAATACTTTATCTTTTTTGCTTTTGCGATCGCTTCGAGATCTTTGGCCACTTTATACCCCCTTAGGCTTTATGGTTATATCGATGCTGGCATTCTAATGACAGATCAATGTCGATTCAAACTTCCCGCCATCGGCACGCCCGCGGCGTGCGACACCGTCAGCGTGATTGCGCGCAGGTCCTCGGGTTCGAGGTTGTGCACGTTGGTCTTGCCGGTGCAGCGCGCCATCATCGCCGCTTCGGCGTTGAAGGCCTGCAGCAGGTTGTAACTGCGCTCGGCACGATCCTCGGCATCCAGGTCGGCATCGTATAGCGGACTGCCGCTGGAAATATCGGCGCCCAGCGAAAGCGCCGCCGCAACGCCAATGATCACGGCCGTCGCGCCCAGCGCGAGAATCTTTGCGCTGTCGGTACCGGTGCGTAACCCGCCGAAGTAAACCAGGTCGATATCTTCCTCGCGGTTCATTGCGCGCAGCTGGCTGACCGCATGATTCAAAATCGAAATATCGGGCGCGCCCGCCAGCTCGGCTTCGATTCCGGGCAAACCGTCGCCGGCATCGAGCACCAGGAAGTCGATTTCCTGCTCCAGCGCGAAAGGTATCGCCTGGGCCAGGTTGTGATTGTCCACCAGCAGCCCGATCGGCTGGGAATCGCGCGCGCGCTCGACCTTGCCGGCCTCGATGGCCTGGGCCGCCCGGAACACGACCGCATCGGCATCGACGTCGGCCTCGTTCCCGGCGATCTGTATCCAGCTGGCGTCGTCGCCAATTCGGTTGGCACCGATATAGGCGGCGCCGTGGGACGCAATCGCGGCGGCGTAAGCGCTGCGAATTTCGTCGGGCGCAAGATCCATCCCCGCCACCAGGAACGGGATCTCGAGCTTAAGGCTATTGATCGCGCCGAGCTCGGTCGCGGTTTTACAGTCCTCGCGGTACGGATCGATAACCAGGCGCGACAGATTGGCCGGCAGGAATACCAGGTCGTCCAGCGTCGCAACATGCTCGATACCGAACGGGTTATCGCGGTTTTCGAGTCGTCCCTGCAGGATACTGGACTCGATCTCGGCGTCCTGCGGGTTGATGCGCGACATCGCGAAAATCGCCTCTCGGCTGGTCACGGTATAGTCGGCCGAGCCGGTTTCGGCGTCGCAGCGAAAGCAGCGTGCGGCTTCGAATTTGGCCTCGTCTGCGGTGTAGGTCGATTCGATTTCCGGAAACTCGATCGGGATTTCGCCGAGGCCATGGAATTTCTGATGGACTCGCGGATTGATTTCCCAGGCCGGATCGTTACAAATCGGTACGCGCCGGGTGCGGTAGGGAGTACGGTAAGGCAAGGGGTTATCGTTGCCTTCCAGATACGCCTTCATATAGTAAGCTGCGCGGTGGCCCTGGTACATCGCTTCGACGATGGTCGAACCGCCGAAGGCGCCGTCGCCCGCGGCAAATACCTTCGCATCTTCGGTTACCATGCCTTCGAGCCGGGTCTTTACCCGATCCCAGTCCATCAGACCATGCTTCGCAAGCTCGTCGCATTCGGCCTTCTGGCCGACCGCCGCAATCACGAGACCGCATTCGATATCATGTTCCGAACCGGCGACATTGATCGGCCGGCGACGACCGTCTTCGTCCGTCTCGCCCATTTCAGTCCTGACGCAGCGCAGCGCCTTGCCGTCGATAACCTCGACCGGCTGGGTGTTATAGACAATCTCGATGCCCTCGTCGATCGCGCCCTGCAGTTCCTCGCGGCGCGCCGGCATGGCCTCGTAGTCACGCCGGTAGATAACCTTGACATGCCTGACGCCGGGCAGCCGCTTGGCAACGCGACAGGCGTCCATGGCGACGTCGCCGCCGCCGATCACCAGCACGGTTTCCGGCAGGGTCGGCCGGGCGCCGGCGTTGACGTGGTAGAGAAAGCCCACCCCGTCCCTGACGAAAGGCTCCGCTTCGCCCGGGATGCCCATCGGCTTACCGACAAAGGCGCCGATCGACAACAGCACCGCCGCATGTTGCTGCTTCAGCTGGTCCAGCGAAACCTGGTCCCCGAGGGCGGTATTGGTGTGGATCTTGATGCCGGGGCAGTGGGCGGTCATGCGGTCGATATCCTGCTGCACCGCTTCCTCGGGCAGACGAAAACGCGGTATGCCCCAGAACATCATGCCGCCGAGCTTGTCGGTGGCCTCGTAAACGTGCACTTCGTAGCCGGCCTCGGCGAGATCATGCGCCGCGGTCAGACCGGCCGGACCGGCGCCGACGATACCGACGGTTTGTTCCCGGGTTACCGCGACCGGCGGCAACGCGAAACCCGGTCCCAGCGAATCCAGCACGTAACGTTTCAGGTTACGAATCGCGATCGCGCCGTCGCTGTCGGCGCGGCGGCAGGCCGGTTCGCAGGGCGCATCGCAAACGCGGCCGCAGATCGCGCTAAAGGGATTGGTCGCGGTAATCGCTTCCAGCGCTTCCTCGTTCTTGCCTTCCCAGATATAGGCGATGTACGAGGGCGCGTCGGTGCCGATCGGACAGGCGACCTGGCACGGCGCCGGCACGTAATGGATATCGGCGGTATCGTCCTCGAGATCCGGGGTTGCGGTAACCGAGAACTGGTATTCAGCGTCAGATATTTTCATGCTCAACCCGCCTGCCGGTCGAGGAGTTCGAGCCCGGTCAGCGGGCGTCGGGTATCGCGATGCTCGGGCCTGAACGGCAAACCGGTGATGTCGGCCGCCTCGGGCGTCAGCGCGACCAGGTCACCGCGATTGACCTTGTGGACGTCGTCGTAACCCAGCGCCCTGGTGATCGCGGCGATCTGCCAGCGCAACGACTCGAAGTAACGGTGCATGTTCATCGACTGGCGATCGATGTCGTAACGCGCCTCGTGTTCCGGATCCTGCGTGGCGATGCCCACCGGGCAGGTACCGACGTGGCACTGCATGCAGGCGATACAGCCGCCGGCGATGATCGCCGCGGTGCCGACCGAGGTGCAGCTGGCGCCCAGCGCGAGCATCTTGACGACATCGACGCCATCCTTGATGCCGCCCATCATG
>JAASSH010000334.1 GCA_021767985.1 Gammaproteobacteria bacterium
GGCGACAACGTCACGCTGCAGGTCAGTCCGTTCAAGAATTCACTGAGTAACGCAAATGCCGGCAACATCGAAACCCAGTATGCCAAAACCACCCTGACCGGGCGGATCGGTGAGTGGTTGCTGGTCGGCGGCGTCACCGAGCAACTCAAGCGCGCCCAAAGCGGTACCGGCACCTCTGTCTCGACGCAAAGTCGAAACAACGAGAGCATCTGGATCAAGGCAGATCTGGTCCGTTAAATCGGGAAAGTTCATACAAAACCGAACACCTGAACGATAGCTTCAGCGCCAGCTACCCGGGCCGGTGAAAGGCAACGTTCCGCGAGCTTTTTTTAAGTCGAATAATCGACGCTGACGCGCTCAAGAAAACCGGCGACCTGCCGACTTAAGTTCTGAATATACCCGGCTAAATCCGACAATTCGTCCCAACGGTCGTTTTAACGGACTTACTTTAGCCATCACGTCGTTCGATAGGTAGTAATCATGAATTACAAGCAAAAGATCCTGATCACCGCAATCAGCCTGTTTTTATCCACGTTGGTTGTGCCCTTAACCGCGAGTTCCGGCGCCAGTAAATGCCTGTACGTGTCTTCCTACCATCGGGGTTATGCCTGGTCGGACGGTGTGGAGCAGGGATTGCGCAAGGTGCTCACCGGCCACTGCGAAATTCGGCAGATCGATATGGACACCAAGCGCAACAAGAGCGCTGAGTTCAAGCAGTCGGCGGCGGTCGCCGTCAAGCGCGAAATCGAATCCTGGCAACCCGACGTGGTCATCGTCTCCGACGATAACGCGGCTAAATACGTAGTCCAGCAGTATTACCGGGATGCCGCCACGCCATTCGTCTTCAGCGGTGTCAACTGGACCGTAAAGGAGTACGGCTTTCCCTACAGCAATGTTACCGGCATCATCGAGGTGGCGCCGCTCGAGGCAATGCTGACCCACGCCATCAAGTACTCCGGAGGAGCGAGAAAAGCGGTCTATCTCGGCGCCGACACCCTGACCGAAAAGAAGAACCTGGAGCGCGTCGCCGAGACCTCGAAGAAACTCGGTATCGAGCTGGAAGGCATTCTGGTGCCCAGCGCCGACGAATGGAAGACGCAGTACCGGGCGGCGCAGAACGCCGATTTCATCGTCATGGGCAGCTACTCGGGCATCAGCGGCTGGGACGAAACCGAGTTGGCCACCTTTGCGGTCGAGCATGCGAGGAAACTGACTGTCACCAGCCACGAATGGATGATGCCCTTCAGTACCGTCGGCTTCACCAAGATTCCCCAGGAGCACGGCGAATGGGCCGCGCACAGCGCCATCGAAATCCTGAAAGGAAAATCGCCGCGTGAGATACCCATCGTCGCTAACCGTGACTGGGACCTGTGGATCAACGCGGCCCACCTCGAATCGACCCGGGTAAAACTTCCTCGCAAGTTTCTGCGCAAGGCCAAAAAGGTCAACTGAGCGGAACCCGGAGTCACTCGACTTGAAGATCCTGGAGGCAAACTCCCGCCTGCTGTTCCTGGTTTCAGGGATGGTCATGGTCGCGCTGGTTTGCTGGCTGACATTCAGCCTGCAATCCCACCAGCAACGCACGCGTTACGAAGTGCAGGCCGACGCGGCATTGCGGGCGATAGCCCAGCGCCTGGCGGTCGCCCAGGCTTCGATGGATGCGCTGGTGGGTTTGTACCAGGCTAGCGACGAGATGGATGCCGCGCTGTTCACGCCGTTCAGCGAGGAAATTCTTCAGGACTATCGTTTTATCGAGTCGATGCAATACCTGACCTATATCACCCGTGACGAGAAACAGGAGTTCATCGAGGAAATGCATGAATCCGGTTTCAGCCAGTTTGCGATAAAAAGCCTCGCGCCGGAAAACAGTTGGCCGGCAGATCCCGGCTATTTCCTGGTCACCAGTTTTCTCGAACCCCTGACGCCGTCGTCGGCAAACCTGATGGGCATGGACTGGCTTGTAAACGACACCGTGGAGCGCGCCTTTTACCAGGCGGCGAGTGAAAACGTGAGCCACTTGATTACCGCGCCGCAGGGATTGGGAAAATCCCGTCACCTGGTGCTACTGAAACCGACCTATTTCGGTCGCTCGATAGCGGCAGATTCCGCGGATAGATTCGAACAGGTCAGCGGCATATTCGCCATCGTTCTCGACTGGGACCAATTGACCAGCTTGTCTCAGGTCGAGGGCGAAAACCGTTTGCCGGTGGAATTCAGCATGCTGACCGAAGACGGCGAAATATTCGCGCATCAGCATCCGGATTCGTCCGACCATATCGAAACCCGGATCGAAGCGAGAAACCTCGTACTCACCGTTTCGGCCCACTATCATCCGGTGCTGACCCGGAAAGCGTTGCTTTGGATTGGCCTGGCAGGTCTGCTGTGTGCGATCGCGTATTCGATCATCGTGCTCGAGCTGCGCAGCCGTTACCTGTTGAAGCGAGACAAGAACCAGGCGCAATCGCAGCTGTACAAGGAGCGCGAACGAGCCGAGGTCGCGTTGCGCTCGATCAACGACGCGGTGATTACGACCGACGTCGATCACAACATCAAGTATATGAATCCGGTCGCCGAACAGATGCTGGATTGTAGCCTCGCGGACGCTCGTGGCCGCCGCCTCGTGGACCTGGTAAAACTCGAGTTCCAGCCTTTCGGCGACGCGATCCCCGATCCCGTCGATTTTTATATCGATATGACGCAAAGCAATTTACGTCAAACGGGCATCGATATAGTCCTTAAAACTGGCGCTGGCCAATTGTCGGTCGATGGCAATGCGTCGCCGTTGCTGGATTCGCAGGGACAATTGATAGGTTCCATGCTGGTATTACGCGATGTCAGTCTCGAACAGGAGCTGACCAATCAGCTGGTCTACCAGGCCAGCCACGATTCGCTGACCGGGTTGATCAACCGGGCCGAATTCGAGAACCGGGTCAAGGAAGCGCTCGAACTCAGTCGCCAGAACGACACGCAGAATGCACTGTGCTACATCGATCTCGACCAGTTCAAACTGGTCAACGATACCTGCGGTCACAGCGCCGGCGACGAGCTTTTGAAACGGTTGGCGAGCGTGCTGCAGACGCTGATACGCGAAGAAGACCTGGTAGCCCGTCTGGGCGGGGACGAATTCGGTTTACTGCTGCATGACTGCGGCCAGGATCAGGCGCAAAAAATGGCCGAACGGGTGCGCCAGGCGCTGCACGAAATGCATTTCAAGTGGGAAGATAAAATCTTCGATGTCAGCGGCAGCATCGGGCTGGTCATGATCAACCGCATGAGCGGCAGCCTGTCCGATCTGATGAGCGCCGCCGACCTGGCCTGTTACGCGGCCAAGGATTCGGGGCGCGACATGGTCCATGTTTACCGTGTCGATGACGTCGAAATTGCCGAGAAATACCGCCAGATGCAGTGGCTACCGCGTATCAAGGAAGCGCTCAAGAACAACGAGTTCGAACTGGCACTACAGTCGGTAACATCGCTGAATGACAACAACAGCCCGCGTATAATCTACGAATTCTTATTGCGCTGGCCGCAGGAAGACGGCAGCCTGATTTCTCCGGGGCTGTTCATTCCCACCGCCGAGCGCTACGACCTGATGCGCGACCTCGACGGCTGGGTCATCGAAAACGCGCTTGCCGCGGCCGCCCGGTTGAAAACCGAACTAGAGTACCCCGCGGACCAGATGTTTACGATTAACCTGTCGGGGCAGTCGGTTTGCGATCCGGCGTTGGCTGATTTCATTATCGATACGCTGCGCCGCTTCGAGGTCGATCCGCAAAC
>JAASSH010000335.1 GCA_021767985.1 Gammaproteobacteria bacterium
CGTGCTGACGATTTACCTCGCGCCGCGCATCGGCCGGCTGGTGAGTCACTGGGGCGAGAAGCGTACGCTGACGCTGGAATATGCCGGTCTGGTTTGCATCTTCACCGCCTACGCCTACGCCGAGAGCGCCTGGTTCGCGTCGGCACTGTATATTCTCGATCACGTTTTCTTCGCGATGGCGATCGCGCTCAAGAGTTACCTGAAGAAAATCGCCGATCCTGCCGACATGGCCGCGACCGCGGGCGTCTCGTTTTCGATCAATCATATCGCAGCCGTCGTACTGCCGTTCGCGTTGGGCCTGGTCTGGATCGTATCGCCGCCACTGGTTTTCATCATCGGCGCGTTGATCGCCGCGGCCTCGCTGCTGCTGTCGCAAATGATGCCGGGCGCGCCCGAACGCGGCATGGAAACGGTTTTCTCGCACGGCTGACAACAGCTGTTTCCGTCGGTAACCGAATAGATTCGGACGCCGCCTGGCATTATCGCCGGGCGTTACTTTTGAGACATGTTGATGACCCACGGCGTCTCGGGCAGCGAATCTGCCCGCAAGCGCTGCTGGCACTGGGTAGCGTAAAAGCGGGCAGGGCCGTCGTGCGGAAAAGCTTTGAGTATCGACTTGAACTCCTTCGATGCCGCTTTCCAGTTGCAGTCCATGAACAAGTCCATCGCACGTGCGAAGCGCTCGGACAATTCGACCTGTTGCGGGTCCGCCTCGCTCGTCAGGTCCAGTATCTCGAAGATCGGCAGCGCCTCGGTCTTGCCGACGAAAACGAAATGTCCGATCGGCCGCAACAGTAACCCGTCGATGCCCTCGATGGTCGATTCCGTGGCGAGTATCTGCGAGCCGACGTGCTTGTTCAGGCCCTCGATACGCGACGCCGTGTTGGCGCAGTCACCGACGATGCTGTAGACGAAGTGACCGCCACCACCGGAATGTCCGACGTAAACCTCGCCGGTTTCGAGGCCGATTCGCAGCGAGGTTTCGAAGGCGTCGTGCCGCGCCTTGAAGTCCTCGATCGCATCCGCGGCCTGCAGCGAGGCAAGGATCGGTTTACGGCGTATCTCGGGATCCGATTCGTCGCCGGTCCAGGCGCACATGATCGCGTCGGCGCGAAACTCGGTCACGGTCACGTCATGGTCGCTCAGCGGTTTGGCCAGGGAATCGAAATAATCGTTCAAAAACTCCGCCAGTTCGCCCGGTCGCATGTGTTCGGCGATGGTCGAGAAGCCCTGCATATCGGTCGCGAGGCAGGTGCTGAAGGTCACCTGGTCGACGCTTTCCGGCTTCAATTCGCTGCCGGTCAGGGCCTTCGATACCTCCGCCGGCACGTACAGGCTGATCGCTTCGCTGATGTGCTTGACCTTGTGGCGCTGCTGCAGGTACTGGGCCAGCAGGCCGACGAACAGCGCCAGCGGAAACTGTACCAGCACCGGCGTGGCCAGCGGCAGCCATAGCTGGCTGTCGTTGAACATGACCTGCGCGACGTAGCCGTAAATCGCGGCCACCACGATAGCCGCGGGTACGCCCAGGCTGGCCGGGGTAAAGTAGATCACCCAGGTTATAAACAGGCCGAAGCAAAACAGGATGGCGAGCGTCGAGATCGCGTCCGGAACCTGCAGCGATTCGTCATGCATCAGGTTGCCGAACGCGGTGGCCGCTATTTCGACGCCGCTCAAATCGATGCTGTCCTCGTTGGTGAATACGGTATAGAAACGGTCTGGCTGACCGGGATCGTACAGGTCCGAAAACCCGACGAAAGCAACCTTGTTGGTCAGGTCCAGATCCTCCAGGGAAGTGTTCCCGTCCGGACCCTTGATTACGGCGTGATACGGAATCGTCTTGACGGTGCCCGGTGGTCCGTAAAAATTAAGATAGCGTTCGTTGTTGCCCAAATACATCGCCACCAGTGATTTCAGCAAGTGCCGGATTTCGGCTGACTCGGATTGAACCCAGGGCGCGCCCAGCTCCTGAATCAGGTTGGTTGCCAGCACCGGATCGTCAACCAGCGCTTCTCTGACACCGGTCATCAGTTTGCGCAGATCCTCGGCTGATGAAATTCCGGCAGCGGATTCCGGTAACTCCAGTTGGCGAGTGACGCCGCTATTTTTCAATATCCGGTAATACTGTGGATAGGCCTTCAATGCATGCAACTGGAAACCGACCGCGGGGATGGTCGGCGCTTCCCGGGCGCTGCTCTTGAACACCCAGAATTCATAGACAGCCGCATCGAGCTTGGGTAACGGGAAGGGCCCCAGGCCCCGCGCCGAGTTGCTCAGCGCAGGGATGGGCGAAACCAGTTCCTCGACCCAGACACTACCCAGAATTTTACCGCTGGCATCTTCGACCCGCTGACCCTTGCCGCTGAGATGTTGAAACAGGACGACACGATCGGAACGTTTGGCGGCTTCCGCGAATTTCTGCTCCTCTAGCGGCGATCTGACTCTACGGAAATCGATATCGAAAACGATGGCGGATGCACCGTAATTGACCAACGCATCGACCAGTTCGCCGTGAATGGAGCGTGGCCAATCGCGTGGTAGCGCGGGAATATCCAGCCTCCCGCCAGTCGTTCCATCGATCGCTATCACGACCACGCCCGAGGGAGGATCGATCTCTCCGCGAGTTGTAAACAGCCAGTCCAGGCCGACACTTCGTTCGAACAGCGTGCCATAGGGCGACAGGCCAACCAGGCTGCCGGCGAATCCTATCGCCCAGCCCAGCAGCAGACCTCTAAGCAGGCGCCGCATGAGCTTTAAGGGTTCCGGGCATGATTATGTTTATAATTTTCACGGTAATCGAATCTACCCTATCTTCGAGTTTAAATCAGCTTCGACCGTGAATTTATTAGTTTGCCGCGTTGCGGGGCAGGCCTTTGTCATGACGACAGTATTGCTTGCCGTAACCAAACCGTTATTTGTCATTTGTGGCCGATAGGTATAGGATTGAGCGTCAAAATAATGACTTGCCTCATAATAATTATTAAGGGCCGAGTCGCATAAATAAGGAAACTGGGGGCGGAGTGATGAGTAGTAAGGAATTAACCAGCGTTTACCCAGGTGTGGGGGAGACACGCCTTCGTTTCGTAGCGAGACACGCCCTCGTGTTGGCCGCCCTGTTTTTTGCGTTAATCCTGAGTCCCGAGGCCCGGGCCGAATGCGGCGAGACCGTCGGCCAGTTCGTCGACATTCATGGCAAGGTCGAAACCCAGGCTGCAAACGGCGATACCTGGTCAAATGCCAGCCTCGACACCGAGTTGTGCGAGGGCAGTTCGATCCGCGTGGGCGCGCAGAGCCGTGCCGCAATTTCGCTGATCAACGATGCGGTATTAAGGCTCGACGAAAACACCACGATGCGCCTGGTGAATATCATCGAGGAAGAGAAAGAGCAGTCCTTGCTGGACATCCTCAGGGGCGCGATACATTCCTTCAGCCGCAAGCCGAAGAAATTAATGGTCAACTCGCCCTACCTGAACGGTTCCATCGAGGGCACCGAGTTCGTGTTCCGAGTCACCGACGAGCAGACGGAGATAACCGTGTTCGAAGGCACAGTTGTTGCATCTAATAGCCAGGGCGAATCTTCGGCAACAGCAGGCGAATCCGTCGTCGCTCAACAGGGCCAGGCGCCCACTAAACGGATACTGGTAAATCCACGAAACGAGGTAACCTGGGGCTTATATTATCCCAGCATCCTGATTTCGGGGGAGCAATCTGGCGACCCTCAGCTTATTGAAATTGCGACGTTGTTGGAAAGTGGTCGCTTAAATCAGGCTCGGGA
>JAASSH010000336.1 GCA_021767985.1 Gammaproteobacteria bacterium
AGAGCTCCCATCGCTATCCCTGCTGACACTTTTCCCTGAGCTGCTGGTTGGCGTGCTCTAAATCGTCCGCGCTGCTGCTGTAACTGCGGGAACGCTCGACCATTTCAAGACAGCGCAGCTTGTCTCCGCTGCGCCAGTAGGTTTCTGCCAGGTAGTGCCAGCTATGCGGATTGCGCGGTTCGATCTTGATCGCGCGCTGTAGCAAATCGATCGCCTGTTGATAGGCCTGGCGCTTGAGCGCCTGCCTGGCGTTGCGCTGCAGTTCGGCAACCGCACCCTGCTGCCCGGGCTGGCTCTGCCCGGCCGGCAACTGGTAACGATTGTAGCGCGGCTCGGTGGCGCAGGCCGTCAGCACCAGCGCAAGGATAACAAGGCATTTGATTCGAATCAGGGACATGCGGATCTTCGGCTGGGCAACCGCCCTTGCGGAAACGGTAACAATACACCATTTTCGCAGGATTTTTGGACTATTCCGCCGTTTTCGGGATTGATCGAGCGCCAGCTCAGGCTGCCGTCGTGGCTCAGCTTGAAGGATTCGAATCCCTGCTGTTCCATGATATCCGACCACACCCGCAGGGCACCGCTGGAACCGGTCAGGTTGATGGGTTTGTTATCGTCGCGCCCCAGCCAGACCACGGTCAGCAGGCGCCGCGTGAAGCCCGCGAACCAGGAGTCGCGGGCCGCGTTGGTGGTGCCGGTCTTGCCGGCCAGGCTGCGACCCGGAAATCGCTGCGCCAGGTAACTTGCGGTGCCGGCCTCGGCGACGCCGATCATGGCGCGCTGTACCTGCAGCACCCGCGCCTGGTCGAACAGCTTGTGTGACTCCAGCGGCACTCTTTCGAGATTCTGGTACTGCTGATCGCTAACGCTGCGTATGGTAGTCAACGGGGTGAAATAGCCGTTGTTGGCAATGACCTGGTACATCTGCCCGACTTCGTAGGCCGACATCGCGGTGGTACCGAGCAGCATCGACGGGTACACCACGTCGTGCTTCAATAGCTTGATCCTCGCCAGATCCTGCGCCAGCACCTCGAGCCCCCCATCGACACCGAGCTGCACGAAAGGCAGGTTGTAGGAACGAATAAACGCCTGGTATAGGCTCATTTCACCATGCAGCTCGCGATCGTAATTGCGTGGCTCCCAGATCTTGCCATCCGATTGCTGAATACGGATGGGCTCGTCCCTGACCTTGCTCGCCAGCGTCAGCTCTCCCTCTAGCAGGCTGTACAACAGTAATGGCTTGATCAGGGACCCGATCGGTCGCTGCGCCATCAGCGCGCGATTAAATCCGGGAAAATCGGTTTCCCGGTCGCTGACCAGGGCCTGGATATCGCCGTTAAGGTAATCGGCCATGATGACCGCGGCCTGCAGCTCGGGTTGGCGGAAGCGCCGCAGGCCACGCTTAAGCCCCAGTTCCAGGTTACGCTGCATCAGCGGATCGAAAGCGGTAAACACGCGCAGTCCGCGGCGCGACAATTCGTCGGCGGAGTAACTCGTCTGCAGCTGGCGCTTGACCAGGTCGAGGTAGGCCGGAAACGGGTTTACCCCGGGCAGACGATCCACGATGCCGAGCGGTGCCGCCGTCGCCGCGTTAAATTCCCGTTCGTCGAGCAAGCCCTGGTCGAACATGATCTTGAGCACCAGGTTGCGCCGCTCGAGCGCCCTGGTCGGCGACTTGAACGGGTTGTAGCGGCTCGGGCCCTTGACCATGCCCACCAGCAGCGCCAGGTGCTGTGCCTCGAGATGATCGACGCTACGCCGGAACAGCATGCGGCTGGCGCGCGCGAAACCGTGAATCGCAATACGATTCTGCTGCAGCAGGAAAACCTCGTTGATATAGGCGGTCAGTATCGCCTGTTTGCTGAAACGAAGTTCGAGCAACAATGCCATAAAGGCCTCGTTGATCTTGCGCAATAGCGATCTTTCCGGCGTCAGGAACATGTTCTTGGCCAGTTGCTGCGTCAGCGTGCTCCCGCCCTGCACCGTCTTGCCCGCCTCCAGGTTAGCCAGCAGGGCCCGCGCAATAGCCCTCGGATCGATCCCGTAATGCTGATAAAACTTGCGATCCTCGACCGCGATCAGGGCGTCAACCAGCCGTGCCGGAACCTCGTTCTCGGCCAGTAACAGGCGGTCTTCGTCGTTGCCGGGATAATAGCTGCCGATAATGACCGGCGGCAGCCGGAACAGCGCCAGGTCGACGCCGCTGACGGAATCGGTTAAAGCCGTGACCCGCTGCTCGTCGAAAAATACCTGCAGCAGGCGAGCGGGTTGTAATCCGCTGGAAAACTCGAAGGCGCGCGTGTGCAGCTCGATCGATTCACCGAGCCTGCGGTACTGGCCCGGCAAGGGCTCGGCATCGACTCTCAGATAGCTCGACAGGCCGAGTTCATATTCGAGTTGAGCGGAAGTCAGGGCCAGCCCGGGGAAAAGTTCCAGCGCCCTGGCGTAGACGCGCGATGGCAAGGCCCAGGTATCGCCTTCGAAACGTGCATTGATCAAATGGTTGAGGTAACCGAGGTATACCGCGCCGGCGACGAGCAAAGCCAGCAACAGGTAACCCGCGTAACGGCGTTTAGCGCGCGTTTTTGCGGCAGGCTTTTTTTTACGTTTTGCTTTGCGTGGCATCGCGGTGCCGCTTCGCCCCCGCGTTTAGCCCAGTTCCCGCTTTGCCCTGACCCCCGCCGCAAGTTCGCGCAACAGGTTCTCGGAATCTTCCCAACCGATACAGGCGTCGGTAATGCTTTGACCATAGGTGAGTTCGGCGCCGGCCTTGAAATCCTGTCGGCCTTCCTGCAGGTGGGATTCGATCATCACGCCGAAGATGTTGTCCTGCCCGGTTTTGATCTGGTGGATGATATCGCGACACACTTCGACCTGCTTGTGGAACTGCTTCTGGCTGTTGGCGTGACTGCAATCGACCATCAGGCGCGGATTGAGGCCGGCCGCCTCGAGCCGCGAGGTCGCATCGTCGACGCTGACGCGATCGTAGTTCGGGCGATCGCTGCCGCCGCGCAGGATAACGTGGGTGTACTCGTTTCCGGTAGTGGTGAAAATCGCGGAATGTCCCTGCAGCGTGATCGAAATAAAATGATGCGAACCCTGCGCCGCACGCATGGCGTCGATTGCAACCTGCACGCCACCGTCGGTGCCGTTTTTGAAACCTACCGGGCAGGACAGGCCCGAAGCCAGTTCCCGGTGCCCCTGGCTCTCGGTGGTGCGCGCGCCGATCGCGCCCCAGGACACGAGGTCGGAGATATACTGCGGGCTGATCAGGTCAAGATATTCATGGCCCGCCGGGATACCTTTTTCGGCGAGGCTGAGCAACAGTTCGCGCGCCTTGCGCACGCCCTTGTTGATATGGAAGCTGCCGTCCAGATCAGGATCGTTGATCAGGCCTTTCCAGCCGATGGTAGTACGCGGTTTCTCGAAATAGACTCGCATCACGATGAGCAGGTCGTCCTTCAGTTCATCGATCATCTTCGCCAGACGCTCGGCATACTCGTGCGCGGCATCGGTATCGTGGATCGAACAGGGGCCGATAATGACCACCAGGCGGTCGTCATTGCCATCGAGAACTTCATAAATCTGCTGGCGCGCGTCGGTGACGGTAGCGGCGGCCTTTTCGCTCAACGGCAGCTCCTTCATCAGCGCTTCGGGCGTCTGAATTTCCTTGGTACCGCTGATTCGCAGGTCTTTGGTTTGTTGCATTATCATTTCGGTTGCATTCCGGGACGGCTATCCGCTTGAAAAAAGGCGATATTCTTATCGATC
>JAASSH010000057.1 GCA_021767985.1 Gammaproteobacteria bacterium
GAAACCCATTTATATCCGATCTACAAACTCTATGGTGACGATGCTTTCCTCGGCGCGAGCATTAGCGCTTCCTATAGTCAGCAGCCGATTCTCGACCGGCTGCAACAAACCGAAACCAATTTTTTCATAATTACCACGATTGCGACGGTAACCGCGCTGGTGCTGGTGTTGTTCCTGCTGAACCGCGCCTTCATGCCGATGAACAAGCTCAGGAATTCCGTGGGCGCGCTGCTGACCGGTCGCTACGCGTCCATCAGCGAAGAAAAACTGCCGAACGAACTCAGGGACCTGGTGGTGGCCTACAACGAAATGGTGGAAGGGCTCGAGATCGAAACCATATCGCGTCGCCAGATCGAAGAAAAATTGCGCTCGGAAAAAGACTTTATTGCAACCACGCTCGATTCGATCACCAACCCGGTGATCGTTATCGACTCGAAGGACCGTATCAAGCTGGTCAATCCCAGCGCCGAAAAGCTGTTTGGCGACAAGCAGTCAAATCTTGTCGACACCTCGATTCACGAAGTGCTGATTCTTTACGCCAACCGACAGACCACGCGCATTGTCGATATCCGCCAGTTACTGAGCCGCAAGCTGTCAATCAGCTCGATGTTTTTCTTCGATCCCAACCGCAATATCGTGGAACTCGAGTTTTCCGCATCGCCGATGATCGATATGGAGGCCGAAGATGTCGGTTTCGTCATTATCCTGAAAGACGTGTCCGAGGATCGTAAGCTGCGCCGCAAGCTGAGTTACGAGGGCAGCCACGATCAGCTCACCGGTTTCCTCAATCGCAGCGCCTTCGAGCAAAAGTTTGAAACACTCGTGACCGAGAACAACAACGCGGTGCCGCAGCACGTACTGGCCTATCTCGATATAGACCAGTTCAGGGTGGTCAATGAAACCTGCGGCAGTTCGGCCGGAGACCTGTTGCTAAAACAGATTAGCACCATGATCAAGAAGCATGTGCGCAAGTCCGATATCCTGGCGCGCCTGAGCGGAGACGAGTTTGGCATCATCATGCCGTTCTTCGAAATGGAACGGGCGCTGCAGGCAATCCAGAAAATAATCATCGAAATTCAGCACTCCGGATTCGTCTGGAACGAACAGGAGTACCTGGTAACGGCGAGTATTGGCGTCATGCCGTTTGGGCGCATGAGTGACGAATACGCCGATTTCTATTCCAAGGTGACCACCGCCTGCTTCCTGGCCAAGCAGAACGGCGGCAATCAATATCACTTCATCGATGAAAACGACGAAAAGGTCATGGCACAGCAGGTCTCGATGGAATGGGTTTCAGGCATCATGGAGGGCTTTAGCGAGGACCGCTTTTGTCTCTATGTTCAGCCCATCGTTTCCATCGACAAGGATGAACGTCACACCCATTACGAAGTCCTGATCCGTTATATTCGTCCCGATGGCACCGTTGTTTCACCGAATGATTTTCTGCCACCGGCCGAGCGTTACAACCTGATAGAGCGCATCGACAGCTGGGTGGTCAGCAACGTTATCGCCTGGCTGCAGCAACACCAGCACAAGCTCAGCGACGTCATGTTTTCGGTGAACCTGTCGGGGCGCAGCATCGGTTCGCAAACCTTTCACAAGTTCCTGCGGGAAAGCCTGACTGAAAGCGAAATCGATATAACCCAGCTGTGTTTTGAAATCACCGAAACCGCGGTGGTCGATAATGTAGAGAAATCGGTGGAGTTCATCAATTCGATCAAGCAGCTGGGTGCCAAGTTTTCGCTCGACGATTTCGGCACCGGTCTGTCTTCGTTCAGTTACCTGAAGCAGTTCCCGGTCGATTACCTCAAGATCGACGGCGAGTTCATCCGCGATATCATCGAGGACGACAAGAGCTATGTATTCGTGCGCTCGATGACCGAGGTTGGACATTGTCTCGACATGGAAGTGATCGCAGAGTTTGTCGAGTCGGATACGATGTTCAATAAACTGCGCGAAGCCAACGTCGACTATATCCAGGGATACCAGGTCGGCGAACCGGTCCCGATCAAAACCCTGGTCGAGGAGCCTGATCAAACCGACCTGGACCAGGTAAAGCAGGCATAGTCTGCCAACAGCCGCGCTCGCGGAATATCACACTACCGCCTCGTGACCGCGAGGCCTTTCAGGTTTTAATGAGGCGAGCAACAGGCCCGCTGAGCCCGGTTACGTCGTTTAATGGCAATCGATCGCGCTACAGGCAGTTTAAGCGCTGTCGGATCAGGATTTTTTCCCGAAGTCGATGGATTTAACGCGCGGCGACAGGTTAACTTCATCGATGACGATGTTCGGGCTGGATTGCATGATTTGCAACACCAGGTGGGCGACGTCTTCTACCTCGATAGCGTTTTCCGGCAGCGCGCCCGGCGCGAACGAGAGTTCGTCGAAGAAAGGGCTGCGTACCATGCCGGGATTGATCAGGCTCACCTGTATACCGTCACTCGCGCAATCCTCGCGCAGCGACAGGCAGAAACCGCGCAGGCCGAATTTCGAGGCGCTGTAAAGCGCGCCTTTTTTACCTGCCGCGAGCGCGGATTCGGAACCGATGAATATCAGGCGGCCATTGCCGCGCCGGCGCAAAGCGGGCAGCAACCCGCGGCAGATCACCATTGCGCTGGTCAGGTTGATGCGCATTGCGGATTCCATCTGTGCGATCGAAAATTGTTCGACCGAGCCGAAACAGCCCTGACCGGCGGCGTGCACGAAACAGGTGATGTCGTGGTTCACCTGTAACGTCCTGATCCGGGTTTCCAGCTGCTGCAGGTTATCGAGATCGAGTGCCAGCGCGGTAAAATTTTCATGTGCCAGGGCATCCACCTGGCCGCGTCGACTGAGGCCGACGACATTATACCCCTGTTGTAACAGCAGGCTGGCGGTCGCCTGACCGATGCCGGAGCTGGCGCCGCTTATCAGTACTGTTTCTGCTTTAGCCATGCCATTCGCAGGGGTGATAGGCTTGTGCCGGAATGTGATTCATCAATTGCGTTTCGCAGAAATCGATCATTTCGCGCTCGCGCTCGAGCGGGTAACTGATAATACCATTGTCGAGGTTCATGTTTTGCGCGAACAGCGGTTCCTCGGGGTAGAGTCGAGAAATGCTGCGGAAGTGATCTCGCGTCAGGCGAAAACTGCCGAGGCTTACCGAGTGCAGTTTCCGGGCATCGATGCGGGTAAAAATCTGCTCCAGTAAATCGACGAAAGCCGACTGGTAGTCGCGATGATATACCACCGGGTCGAAACGCAGTCCGACCGGCCAGCCGGCGCCGATTAGGCGGCTCATGGCATTGACGCGCTTTTCGATCGAGGGCACGCCGTGCTCGAGTCTGGCGTGACTCAAGGCATCGCTGAAGCTGAACGCGGTAACGATGTTGTTACTGGGTTCCAGTCCCAGCATCGAACGCACCTGGGTGCTCTTGGTGCGTAACTCCATCCAGGCGTTATCGATTGACTTTACCAGCGGGATGAAATACTCGGTGAAGCGCGTCATCGGCTCGTTCGCCAGGCTGTCGCAATCGTAACCCGAATAAAACCAGACTGGCTTATTCGCGTGGCGCGTCGCGGTTTGCCTGATCTGCTCGCCGAAATCCTCGTAGTTGACGAACAGCACCTGGTGGGCCGACTGGTACATGCCCTGTAAAAAGCAATACCGGCAATCGTAGAGACAGTTCAGCATATGTGAAAAGTAGTAGTTATGCTCGCCGCCGAGCCCATAACCTTCTGGCGCCGCCAGTACCTGCCCCTTGTTCTTGTGGGCGATGATGACCGCCGGGTTTTGTTTTTGCAGGCGGAAGTTCTGGGCGCGCGGGTTGAAGACCTCGCCGTAGTGGTCGATTTCCACCAGCGGCAGTTTTCGCAGCCGTTTTAGTAACTGCAACGCCCTTGGATGATCGCGCACCGCCGATTCAATGTAAACGCAGCTCACCATGCCTATAGCCCCTCGCTATCCTGGTAGCTGATCTGTTCCAGCGCCGCAATGATTTCGCCCGCCGTCTTTTGCGTCGCCAGTTGCCGCAGCAGCGTCTCGGAGTCGAATTCTCGATTGCCAAGATAACGCCACAGTACCCGCAGGCGGCTGCGCTGGGTTTGCGAGAAATGCGCCAGCGACAGCAATTGCTGCCAGGAGTCCGCGGGAACTTCGAGCGCGGCTACTTGCTGTTTAAGGCGCAGCAGGCCAGCGGCTTGCCGGTCGATCGACTCGATGTGAGCCTGAACCAGTTCGCTCACGCGTTGCCGATTCTTGCCGGTTTGCTGCCGCCGATTGTCGCTAACGATTTTGAGGCTCTGCGTGAGCTCGGCGCTGCTGAAGCGCAGGGCGCTGTAAACAAAGCCGCTGGCCTCCATGTCGAACAGCGTATCGTCGCGATACTCGTCACTGGGCAGGCTTAGCGTCAGGCAGGCGCTGGCCGCCAGCGAGGTGGCAACCGCGGGAGCCGGATAGTAGCTTTGACCGTTGTCGGCGTCGACAATCTTGTTGATCACGAATAGTGTGCCGAGTTCGTGCTCGGCTGCGCCGGCGACACCCAGGTTAATCCAGGCCAGCGCGGCTTCGTTCTCGCAACGGGCCGCAACCCAGGCACAGGCCGCGGCGCTTGCCAGTTTGCCGATGCCGGTGACGACACACAGCATGTCATCGCCACGGTAAAGGTCGAAGGCTCGTTCCTCATGCGATTTCTTCAGGCGATAGTAATCGATCACCGGCTTGGCCTCGCAGTGCAGCGCGCAGACCCAAATCAACATGACACGACCCCGGTCTCGACCTTGCACCAGTATTCGCGTAATGGCACAAACTCGTCGAGTAATGCCCGGTTGTCATGCCGGCTGGCGCCCTTGAGCAGAATATCGAGCCTGGTCAGCAGCTCACGCGTCGCGGCCGCCTGCTGCGCCGGGGTCAGGTCGTGATCGCATAGCAGTCGATGCAGCGCACGCGCCCGGAACTGATCCATCGCCGGATGCTGGCGTGATAACTGGTCCTCGTGGCCACCGTACTTGACGATCAGGGTCTCGTCCAGGTAGCAAACCGGGAAACGATGACTTAAGCGCAGCCATAAATCGTAGTCCTCGCAGGCGGGCAGGCTTTCGTCGAACATGCCCAGCTCCTGTAACACCGACTTTCTGATCACCGCGGCGGAAGGGGATATTGCGCACAGCGGCAGGCATTGCTCGAAAATCCAGCCACCGTGTTTGCGATGTTTGTGCTTCGGATTGACGCGCACCCCGCGCCGGATCCAGATTTCATCGGAATGAAACAGCACGAAGTCGGGCGCCCGACGCTGGGCCGCGCGAATCTTTTCGATCTTTGTCGGCAGCCAGCTGTCGTCGGAATCCAGCAGCGCTATCCAGTCATACCGCGCCGCCTCGATACCGCGATTGCGTGCCGCGCTGACGCCGAGGTTCGGCTGGCGGATCAGCCTGACCGTCGGAAACGCCCGGGCCACCATTTCGGCGCTGCCATCGCTCGAACCGTCATCGACAAGAATCACTTCGTCTACCGGCGAACTTTGCTCGACTATCGATTGCAGGGCCCGCTGCAGCGTGTGCCGGCGATTGTAGCTGGGGATAACGACGGATATTTGCATGGTGGAGCCTGGCAGGAATCCGCTCAGGTATTCTGCGGAATACTGGTCTGCCCCGGGAAATTGGTTACGCTCGCGCCGTCGCTGTCGAGAATGCGGTTCTTGCCGCTTTGCTCGACCTCGTCGATGCGAATCACGGCGAAGTGCGGGATGTAGGTATGCTTGACGTTGGCAAATTCGAGCTTCAGTTTTTCCTCGGCGGGATCGATCAGTAATTTTGACTGTTCACCAAAAATGATTTCGCCGATCTCGATAAAGCCCGCCATTTGCGACTGGCTGACCTCGTGGGCATAGAGTTCGTAAATCCGGTTGCCGTTATGAAACTGGATGCGAAACGTGGATTTCTTCGATTTGGGCATCGGGTAAAACTAATCAGACTGCATCAAATCGTCAAGCTCGCCGTCCATGTGCAATTCGGTCAGTTCGGTAAATCCGCCGATCGGTTTGCCGTCGATTACGATTTGCGGCACCGTGTGCGCGCCGTTGGTAACCTCGACGAATTTCTTCATCGCCGCGCTGTCGGCGTCGATGCGTACCTCGTCGTAATCGATATTCCATTTCTCCAGCATGATCTTGGCGCGGGTGCAGAAAGCACAGTGGGCGGAACTATATACGGTAACTCGGGACATCTGGCCGGGTCTCACAACTACAGGGAGCGCAATTCTACTACAGATTTTTACCGCCGCCATAGTTCTGCGGCGACGCGGGCTAGCCCAGGGTCTTGATTGCCAGAATGGCCTGGTTGCGCAGGGTTTTCAACAGGCTCAGCTGGCTGTCGGAAATGTTAATCGACTCGGCACTCGCGCTATCGATATAAATCAGGGCAATCGGTTTTTGCTTGATCACGATCGGGAAAATGGTGAAGCTGCGCGCGGCGATGTTCTGGTGATACCAGGCGGGAATCTTGTCGTGTATCTTTTCGTCGCGGGTGTCCTCGATACGAATATCGACATTGTTTTTAAAGGCCACCTGAAACACGTCGGAGCGGGCTGCCAACGGTATCGAAAAGTGCTCGATGACCTGATCGACGTCTTCGCCGTAACCGAATCGGGCCCTGATACAGGTGTTTTGCGGGTCCTTCAGGCATAACACGACGCGCGCGCCGCCGAGCGCGCGGTAAATGGTTTCGAGGATCATCTGCATCACCTGGTTGATACTGCACTCGCCGGTCAGGGTATTGGTAATGTCCTGAATGCCGTCGGTCAGTATCTTGTCGGCCGACTGTGACAGCGGATCGGCCTGTTCCACCAGTATCTCCACGCTGTCCGCGGCACCGAACTCCTGCTTCTGAGTTTGCTTCTGCAGGGACTCGGGTTCCTGGTTGCCGCTGGAAGAAATCTGCTGGTAGTAAAGGCTTTTGTCGAGATCGAACTGGATCAGGCGCGAGAACTGGGTCAACTCCTTGTGGCAGTTTTCCAGTAACTCGGACACCCGGCTCTCGTCGAGTGCCAGGACCGTGGAGAACTGCTCGGTAAGGGTCTTGATGGCCGGCGCCTGCTGCTGCAGCGGCAGCGTCAGGCAGGCGCCGAGCGCGCTGCTGAATTGCGCGATCAGGTGAAGGGATTCTCCGGGGGTACTCGCTTCGGGTAAATCGTCGAAGTTGAGTGGCTGCATGCTGTCGGTTATCAGGCTGGGGAATCCCCATTCGCGCGCTACCGTCATGCCCAGCCGCGCGTAGCTGATGCCCAGTACCTGGATCACCGCCGCCTCCTCGCTGCAGTCCCGCTGCAGCATCATCTTGTCGATCGCGCGCGCTTCGTCGTGAAGATAAAACGCGACCAGCATCTTACCGAGCTGTTGCAGCAAAGCGCACAGAAAAGCTTCCTCGTGATTCGCAATTTTAAGCGAGTTTGCCAGCGAGTTTGCCAGCAGGCCGCTGAACAGGGCCTGCACCGCGTTCTCTTTCAGTTGCGAGGCCTGCAGTTTGTTTTGCATGTGCTCGAACAGCATCAATCCGGTGGCGAGACTGCGCACGGGATTGATGCCGAGCATAACGACGGCCCGTGAAATGGTGCTGATCTTGCCGCCACCGCGGTTGTAGTAGGCTGAGTTGACCAGGCGCAGCACCTTGTTCGTCAGCGAGTAATCCTTGAGTATCGTGTTCGAGACGTTGGTCAGACTTTCGGTATCGCTGGTCGATGCCTGGTTCAGTACGCTGATGGTATGGGAAAAGGCTGGAAAGTCTTTCTTGTGGCGTATGCGCCGCAGCAGGAACTTGACGGTGGCATCGCTGTTATCCGATGCCGCCGCAACCGCATCCAGCGCGAGATAATCGTTTAACGCCTGCAGCATTGCATCGGCATCCGGGTAACGTTGAGCCGGGTCCTTTTCCAGCGATTTCATAATCAGTGCATCGAGGCGTTCGTCGATATCTCCATTGACCCGGGATGGCGGAGTGGCTTCTTTATTGGCGATGGCGTTGATCACCTGGTAAACGTCTTTGCCGGTAAATGCCGGCTTACCGGTTAGCAGTTCGTAACAGACCAGTCCGATCGAGAACACGTCGGATACCTTTTGATGCTTGTGCGTCTCGAGGTACTCGGGGGCCATGTATTGAGGCGTGCCGTAGAGCGCATCGCTGTCCCTGCCGGCCGCATCGGTCAGAAAGGCGAGGCCGAAATCGGCTATTTTTGCCTGCCCCTGCTCGCTCAGCATGATATTGGCGGGTTTGATATCGCAATGCACGATGTCCTGGGCATGAGCCGCGGCCGCACCCTGCAGGATATCGCGCATGATGCCGATTTTCTGATCCAGGCTGCAGCCCTGACGAATCTTGCTCTTCAGGGATTCGCCGTCGATAAACTCGAGCACCAGGTAGGGAGCGTTATCCTGCATGCCAATGTCGAAAATGCTGACGATGTTGGAATGTTGCAGCTTGCTGACGGTGCGCGCTTCGGCCAGCAACTGATCGATGTTGCCGTCGAGCTTAAGTCCGGTTTTCAGATTGACCGACTTGATGGCGACCTTGCGATTCAGATCCGGATCGTCCGCAAGGTAAACGATACCCTGGTTACCCTGGCCGAGTATCTGGTGGATATTGAAGCGATCAATTTTTTGCGGAAAGCTGGTTGCCACGTCAAACTTCAGGACTATGTCTTAACTAAAGTATAGACGTCCGCCCGGAGTCTGCTGTTCTCAGTCGGGTTCCTGCACCAGCACCCAGGGTTTTACCAC
>JAASSH010000337.1 GCA_021767985.1 Gammaproteobacteria bacterium
AAAAGTCCCAACCGGCGCCGGGGATAGTGGATACGAGGTCTCGGGTTTTGCCGTCGCTAGAGCTCATGGTCTTGTCTCCTGGTTGTTCAATTATGGAAGCGCCTGGATGCTTGCCTGCCATTCGGTCAGCACCTGTGCTGGCGTGATGTAGGCAATCTCGGGATCGGATTCCGGGTTACCCTCGGCGTGCCCGACCAGAATCCGTACCGGGCTGGTGCTGCTAACCGGGCGAAAGCGCCCGGGACTGGCCTTGCCGAACAGGACCGTCAGCGGGCAGTTCAGCGCGGCGGCGGCGTGCGCCGGCCCGGTATCCACCGAGATGCAGCTATGCGCGATCGACAACAGCGCCAGCAGACGCCGCATGGGCAGGTCGTCGGCGACGCTTTGTACCTGCGACTTCGATCGGCAGCATGCCTCGATCCCACGGCACATGTCTAGCTCCGACGGTACGCCGCAAAGCAGCAGCTGCGCGCCTGGCAGCTGCTCGATCACGGCTTCGATAACGTCGGCCCAGTTCTGTTCGGCCCAGTACTTGGTATTGCTGGCGCGGTTCGCCTTGCCGCGACGCGTGGTGCGTTTGCTACCGGCCTGGATGCAGACCAGCGGCCGCTCCGGATCGAGCCCCCGGGTTTTGAGCCAGCGGCGGCATTCCTCGACCTCGGCCGGGCTGACGAACAGTTCGGTATCGAGCGCTTCGGTTGCCAGTTGCGGGTGATCGAAACCCGGCGGCGAACCGTTACCCAGGCGTAACCACTTTTCGCAATAGTGCTCGCCCGCGACTGGCGGCAAATCGAGCTGGTTGACGCTGTTGTCGCGCCTGATGCCGGCGCGGGCCAGCAGGCGATATGATTTTTTGCTGGTTTCGCACACCCATACGAAGCGGTGCCGATGCTGTTGCAGGGTATGCACGAGTTCGCGCTGACTGCGGTTGACCCAGTAGGGCCTGGAGCGCGAATCGATGGTGAACACCTGGCGTACGTAAGGCATTTGCTGAAACAGCAGCCTGTTCCAGCCGCCGATCGCGACGACGTCGCAGGGCAGGCCGCTGCGCTGGTACAGCAGCTTCAGCAGCGGCGTGATCAACACCATGTCGCCGAAGGCGCCGAAGCGGCAAACCAGCGGATGATTATCGGGCATAGCCTCTGGTGGAAGTGAAATGCGCCGCTAGTATATCAATCCGTCAGTTCAAAACCATGACGGGATCTGCACGTCACTTGTAATCCTGGTAAGACTTTTCCTCGACGATGGTCGAGTTCAGGTGCAGGTTGACCTTTTTCTTGGCGTTGGCGCGCTCGTCGTTGGTGACGTAAACCGCGCGCGCCAGCTCGATGAAGCGATCGCCGAAGCGCTTGTTGCGTTCCTCGTCGCGGATATCGTCCTCGATTTCCCACAGCGATTCGTTAATCGACTTGAGTTCGGCCGTCAGCGCGGTAATTTCGGCGTCGGCCTCGACGGTTTCGTCCCACACTCGCGTCAGCATCTCGAGCTCGGTTTTGACATTGGCTACCTTGACCGGATCGTCGATGCGTTCCGCCTTGATCTGCAGGATGGTGATCTTGTCGAGTAGCTCACCGGGAGAAATCGGGATCTGGATTTCGTTCATGGCTGGATTGACCGTGTTTCGAGGCCGGCAATATTAACCGCGTAACCGACTCAGCTCAACCGGAATCGCGCGAGCAGGATCGGCAGCAGCATCAGGTTGGCGATTAGCGCGGCGATCATTGCCAGTCCGCATAAAATGCCGAAATAAATCGTCGGGATAAAATTCGACAGCGCCAGGATAGAGAAACCCAGCACCACGGTAACCGAGGTGTAGTACATCGCGTGCGCGATACTGCTGTGGCAGCGTTTGATCGCATCCCAGTGGCTGCCGTCTTCCAGGAACTCCTCGCGAAATCGATGCACATAGTGGATCGAATCGTCCACGCCGATGCCGATATTGATCGCGGCAATGGTGATGGTCATAATGTCGAGCGGAATACCGATCCAGCCCATCAGGCCGAGGATCAGCCCGGCGGCGATGATATTGGGCACGATCGCGGCCAGCGACAGGCGCACCGCGCGAAACAGCGCGATGAACATCAGCAGGATCGCGCCGAAGACCGCGCCGAGGGTCAGGATCTGCGAGCGGAACAGGCTTTGCAGCAGGTTGTTGTAAAGCACCGCCATGCCCGAGATGGTGACCTGTTCCGGCGCCAGCTCGTAGTCGTTAGTCAGGTCGAAATATATCTTTTCGATCAATTCCTGGCGCCGCAACGACTTGTCGGATTCGTAGAGCCGGATACTGAAACGCAGCTGGTTGCCATCCGCCGACAGGTAGGGCGCAATCAGCGCCTCTTTAACTTCCTGGGGCAGCCGCTTGTAGACAACGGCCAGTTTGAAGTCGTTGTAAGGTCTGCCGTTGTTGAGCGATTCCAGCATTTGCATCCCGGTGTGTACCGACAGCACCTTGCCGGTTTCCGGCAACCCGTCCAGGTACTCGTGGATGCGGGCGACCTCGCGCAGGCCGTCGCGATTGAACCAGTAACTGTTCGAGGTGATGTCGCCGTCCGCGTAGTACTCATCCTCCGTGATTATTTCGTCGACGGGCGCGTCGATGATGACGTCCATCGGCGTAGTGCCGCCTAGTTTGGTGTCGATCAGGGTCATGCCCTGGTATATCTCGGTGCTTTCCTTGTAGTAATCGATAAAGCGGTTTTCCACCGACAGCCGCGGAATGCCGGTGAGCGCCACGATGATGAGCCCGAGGAAAATCAGCAACGTGGCGCGGGTGCGATCATGAATGAATCGCGCCATCCAGGCGGTAGCCGCGCCGGTCATGTCTTTCTTGATGCTGGTATCAAGGCGTGGCAGCAGCATCAGCGCGGCCGGGAACAGGGTGAAGGCGAGCACGAAGGATACGGAAATCCCGATGACCATCATCCAGCCGAAATCGATAACCGGGCGGATCCCGCTCACCAGCAACGAGCCGAAGGCGACCATGGTGGTGATGGCGGTGTAGAAACTGGGCGTGAACTTGCTGTGCACGGTCTCGCTGACCAGTTCGTATTGATCCGCCTCGGGCCTGATCATGGCGAGCTCGCGGTAACGCACCACCAGGTGGATGATCAGCGACAGCGTGATGATTAGCAGCAGTGAAATGAAATTCGACGATACTACCGTCACCGGCCACTGCGACCAGCCGAGGTAACCCATCATCGACATGGCGCTGATCAGGCAGACCGCCAGCGGCAGCACCACCCAGCGCACCTGGCTGAATGAAAACGCGAGAATGATCACGATAAACAGCACCACGCCGGCACCGAAAACCTTCAGGTCGCTGCGAATGAACTCGATCGAATCGGTGGCAATCATCGGCACCCCGCCGAGATACAGTATCGCCTCGCCGCGGTAATCATCCATGATGCGACGCACGTCTTCGATGGTTTTTTCCAGCCTGAGTTTCTGTGCCAGGTTCTCGATCTTGATTTGTGCCGACAGTTCCTCGAGGCGTTGCTTGCCATCGGGAATCGTGTCCAGCTTGGCATAAAGCTTGTCGCGGCTGTTGATCAAATCGACCAGCTTGCGGTTGGTTACCAGGTTCACCTGCATCGCGGTGGTGTCGCCCTGGCTGTTGACCAGCAGGTTTTCGTATAGCGGGCTGTGCCGCATTTCTTTTTCGGCAAGTTCGATATCGACGTCGTCGCTTTCCAGCGTGCGCACCTGGCGCGCGATTTCCGCGAGCGTCATCGGCGGGCTGTCCACCAGCGGTACGTCGAGCATGCTGAT
>JAASSH010000338.1 GCA_021767985.1 Gammaproteobacteria bacterium
ACCGTTGTAAAATCTTTAGTCCTTAGTTGCTATCTTTCATTAAGTCAATGCGCCTGTTCCTGGTCGATTCCATCATTTTCGTGTTCCGCGCCTGGTTTGGCCCGCAGCCAGACCGGGTAAACGTGCATGGGCAGCCTAACCAGGCCTTCGTCGGCTTTAGCGATTTTGTCTACCGCCTGCTCACCGAGCAGGCGCCCAGTCGGCTGGTTTTTGCTTTCGACGAAAGCCTCGCGCATTCGGCGCGCAAGGCAATTTATCCCGAGTACAAGGCAAACCGCAGCCCCGCGCCCGCGGAACTGAAACGCCAGTTCGCCTGGTGCCGGCAATGGCTCGAAGCGCTCGGTATCAGCTGTGTCAGCAGCGATCGCTGGGAGGCCGACGACCTGATCGGGTCGCTGGCGGCCTGTCACCGGTCGCCGCGCCTGCCGCTCGCGATCCTGACCGCGGACAAGGACCTGGCGCAGCTGGTAGGCGAACAGGACTGGTGGTGGTCGTATCTCGACGATAAAAAGCTCGATTACCGTGCGATCTGTAAAAAATTCGGCGTGCGCCCGCAGCAAATCGCGGATCAACTCGCGCTCACGGGTGACAAGGTCGACAATATCCCGGGAATTCCCGAGATCGGCATGAAGACCGCGGCGCGCCTGTTGCGAAAATACGATAACCTCGACAACCTGCGCCGCCACCTGGACGAAGTCGGTAACATGAAGTTTCGTTACGCGGCGCGAGTTCAGCGGTCGCTGATCGAGAATGAAGACCTGCTCGATATCAGCCTCGGGCTGACGCGCATCAACTGCGAAATCCCCGAAATGCGGCAGGTGGAAATCGCGCGCGGTGAGATCGACCGTGCCACCCTGGATAATATGCTGGAGGAACAGGCTTTCGACGTAGCGCGTGCGTCGCGCTGGCAAGCCTGGCTCGATGCTTGTGCCGATCGGAGCGGGTAAGATGGCTACCAGTCTGCTGTTCAATAAACCCTTCCGCGTGCTGAGCCAGTTCTCCGCCGAGGCCGCTAAGCAAACCCTGGCAGATTACATCGATCTGCCCGGCGTCTATGCCGCCGGCCGGCTCGACTTCGATAGCGAGGGATTGATGCTGTTAACCGACGATGGCGCGCTGCAGGCGCGGATTTCGAATCCGCGTTACAAGATGCCGAAATGCTACCTGGCGCAGGTGGAAGGCTTGCCGGACCAGGCCGCGCTGGAGACGCTGGCACGCGGAGTGGAGCTCAAGGATGGCCTGACGCGGCCGGCCCGAGTCAGCGCTGTCGATGAACCCGACTGGCTGTGGCCGCGCAATCCACCGATACGTGTGCGCCGACACATCCCGACGCAATGGCTGCAGCTCGAAATAAGAGAGGGGCGTAATCGCCAGGTGCGGCGCATGACGGCCGCGATCGGGCACCCGACTCTGCGCCTGGTCAGAATCGCAATCGGAGACTGGACGCTGGGTGAGTTACCGCCTGGCGAGTACAGGATGCTGTGATGGACTGGCAATTACTGGGCGGAGAATTGACGCGGGTCTCAGAAGTGGCGCAGGTTCGCGCTACGCCGGTCATGGGCGGCGACATCAACCGCGCCTTCCGCGTTGAGATCGGCAACCAGACCTGCTTCGTCAAAACCAATCGCGCGCAGCTGCTGTCGATGTTCGAGGCCGAGCGCGCAGGGCTCGAAGCGATCAGCGCCAGCAATACGATTCGCGTACCCGAAGTTTACCTGACCGGCTGTCAGGGTGACGAGGCTTACATCGTAATGGAGTATATCGAGCTCGGCGGTCGCGCGTCGCCGGAGCGACTGGCGCAGGCGCTGGCCGCGATGCATCACTGTTGCCACAAACGCTTTGGTTTTGACTGCGACAATACCATCGGCAGTACGCCGCAGCGCAATACCTATAGCGATGACTGGGTCGAGTTCTGGCGATTGCAGCGGCTTGAGTTTCAACTGCGACTCGCGCAGCGCAACGGTTTCGATGCCGGCCTGATCGACGCCGGGCGGCGCTTGTGCGAGGTGCTGGACGATTTTTTCGTCGACTACCGGCCACGGGCCTCGCTGCTGCACGGTGACCTGTGGGGCGGAAACCAGTCGGCCGACGCCGCGGGTAACCCGGTTATATACGATCCGGCCTGCTACTACGGCGATCACGAGGCCGACCTGGCAATGATGGAACTGTTCGGCAATCCGGGCGAGCGTTTTTTCGCGGCTTACCGCGAGCGCTTTCCGATCGATCCCGGTTATCGATGGCGCCGGGACCTCTATAACCTTTACCATGTGTTGAATCACGCCAACCTGTTCGGCGGCGGCTATGGCGCCCAGGCGCGGCGCATGATCGAGCGTTTACTGCAGCGTTAACGCCATTTGCAGCAGCAACGCGAATAGTGCGGCGCGTAGCCAAAAAGTGTTAACATGAGCGAATAACTAGAAAATATCGCCCTGTAGCGATAACCTCGGGAGGGGTAAACCGAATGAGCGAACCATCAGGCGACCATGCCGCGCTGGAAGTCGTCGACCTGCATAAAAGTTTTGGTGACGTCGAGGTAATCCGCGGCGTTTCCCTCAGTGCTCACAAGGGCGACGTGATTTCGATCCTCGGCGCCTCCGGCTCCGGCAAGAGTACTTTCCTGCGTTGTATCAACCTGCTCGAAATTCCCACCGCCGGCGATGTATTCGTTGCCGGCGAACAGATTCGCATGAGGACGAGTAAAACCGGTAGATACGAGCCCGAAGACATCCACCAGGTCGAGCGCCTGCGCGCGCGCCTCGGCATGGTTTTCCAGAGTTTCAACCTGTGGTCGCACATGACGGTCATCGAAAACGTGATCGAAGCGCCGGTGCATGTGCTGAAAATACCGAAAGCCGAAGCCATCGAGCAGGCCGAAGCCCTGCTGCAAAAGGTCGGCATTCTCGAGCGCAAGGATTACTACCCGGCACAGCTCTCCGGGGGGCAGATGCAACGTGTCGCGATCGCGCGCGGACTCGCGATGAATCCCGAGGTGATGCTGTTCGACGAACCAACCTCGGCGCTCGACCCGGAACTGGTGGGCGAGGTGTTGAAGGTCATGCGCGATCTTGCCGACGAAGGGCGCACCATGCTGGTCGTCACTCACGAAATGGGTTTCGCGCGAGACGTTTCGTCGGAAGTCGTATTCTTGCATGAGGGCAAGGTAGAAGAACAGGGCGCCCCTCAGCAAATGTTCAGTAACCCGAATTCGGATCGTTTTCGAAAATTTTTATCGAGAACGATGCAGTAGCTGCCCCCAGGGCATAACAAAATAGTTTCTCAGTGAAACACAACCAAAGCGAGGAAATAAAATGAAGTTCAGAAAACTAATGACATCGCTAACCGCGGCAGCGCTAATGCTGGCGATGGCCGGAGTTAGCGCGCAGGCCGCCGATCTTCGTGTCGGTGTCGAGGGCGCTTACCCTCCGTTTTCGTGGAAGGAATCCGACGGCACGCTGAAGGGTTTCGATATCGAAATTGCAGAGGCGATTTGTGCTGAGTTGAAACGTAAGTGCGTGCTCGTCGAGCAGGACTGGGACGGTATGATCCCGGCGCTGCTGGCGAAGAAGTTCGATACCATTATCGCCTCGATGTCGATTACAGAGGAGCGCAAAAAGCGCGTCGACTTCAGCGATAAGTATTACAACACGCCGGCGAAATTCGTCGCCAGGAAGGGCTCGGGCCTGAAAATTACCAAGGAAGGACTCAAAGGCAAAAGAATCGGTCTGCAGCGCGGTACCA
>JAASSH010000339.1 GCA_021767985.1 Gammaproteobacteria bacterium
CCGCGCTAATCGCAGGCCGACCCGGCTCGGTAACAACCTTGAGGAGAGGACTCACCGGTGGATAAAAAGACAGAACAGGCAGAATCCCTGCAGGACGCGGACGACATCCGTCTTGCCGACGACCTGGTGCAGCGCTACCAGCGTGCCCGCAGCGAGCTGGGCAAACTGATTGTCGGCCAGGACAGCGTGGTCGAGCAGGTATTGCTGACCATCCTGGCGGGTGGCAACAGCCTGATCGTCGGCGTACCCGGCCTGGCCAAGACGCTGCTGATACATTCCATTGCCCAGGTGCTGGATCTCAAGTTTTCGCGCATCCAGTTTACCCCGGACCTGATGCCCTCCGACATTACCGGCACCGACCTGGTGCAGGAAAACCCGGAAACCGGCAGGCGCGAGCTTGTCTTTCTGCCGGGCCCGGTGTTTGCCAACATCGTGCTCGCCGACGAAATCAACCGCACGCCGCCCAAGACCCAGTCCGCGCTGCTCGAGGCGATGCAGGAACACCGGGTTACCGTGCAGGGCACGACCTACGACCTCGAAGAGCCCTTCTTCGTTTTTGCCACGCAAAACCCGATCGAGCTGGAAGGCACCTATCCCCTGCCCGAGGCCCAGCTGGATCGTTTCATGTTCGAAATCGTTATCGATTACCTGTCCGCCGAGGAAGAGCTGGAAGTGGTGCGGCAGACCACGTCGCTGCGCGACATCGAGTTCGAATACGCGATGAACGGCGAGCAGATCCGCGCCTTTCAGAAACTGGTGCGCCAGGTGCCGGTGTCGCGGGCTGTGTCGCAGTACGCGCTCGACCTGGTGCGCAGCAGCCGGCCCGGCAGTACCGATGCGCCGGAATTTGTCACCGACTGGGTCGCCTACGGTGCCAGTACCCGAGCCGCGCAGTACCTGGTACTGGGCGGCAAGGCACGCGCGCTGATCAATGGCCGCTATCACGTCGACTTCGACGACATCGCGCAGCTCGCGAAACCCGTGCTGCGCCACCGCGTGCTGCGTAACTTTCACGCCGAATCCGAAAAGGTGGGCGCCGACGCGCTGATCGAACAGCTGATCGGCGCGGTACCGCTGCCGAGTTCCGGCATGTAACGCCAGGCTGAAGATGCTGCGGCCAAAAGAAGCACAGGGGCAAATTCCGGGGCAACGTTTCATCGACCCGGAAGTACTGACCCGTATCGACAACCTGGAACTGGTCGCACGCAGCGTCGTCGACGGTTTCATCAGCGGGCTGCACCAGTCGCCGATGCTCGGCATGTCGGTCGATTTCGCCGAGCACCGTTCCTACATGCCGGGGGACGACGTGCGCCGTATCGACTGGCGCGTGTTCGCGCGCACCGACCGGCTCTACGTCAAGGAGTTCGAAGCCGACACCAACGCCAACCTGCACCTGGTGCTGGATATTTCCAAATCGATGGATTTCGGCAGCGCTGCGCCGACCAAGCTGGAGTATGCCAAGTTCCTGGCCGCGAGCCTGGCCTACGTGTCGAAGCGACAACGCGATCGCATCGGCCTGATCACCTTCGACAGTAATATCGTCGAGGTCATTCCGCCCTCGATACGGCATTTCAACGAGGTGCTGCACGCGCTCGACCGTCTCGAAGCAGGCGGCGCGAGCGAATACCACGAACCGCTGCAACGAATCGGCGAAAGCCTGCGACGCCGCAGCCTGGTAGTGCTGATTTCGGATCTGTACGCACCCGTCGAGGAGCTATTGCCGGCGATCAACCAGCTGCGCCACCGCGGCAACGACCTGATCGTATTTCACCTGCTCGACCCGCTCGAACTGAGCCTCGAACTGGGTGACGTCACCAGCGTCGAGGACCTTGAATCCGGCAGCCGCATGCCGATCGCGGCGGCGCAACTGCAGCAGGAATACAGGCAACTGGTGCAGGCGCACCAGGCCGAGCTGGAGCGCAGGTTCGGCGCCAACCAGATCGACTATATCTTTACCGACACCTCGCGGCCCCTGGATAGCGTCCTCTACCGCTACCTGTCGGACCGCGAACGCCAGAACCGGACTCGCTGATGGGCCTGTCGTGGATCAACCCGCTGTACCTCGCCGGCCTCGCGCTGCTGGCGCTGCCGGTGCTGATACACCTGGTGCAACGGCAACAGGCTAGCGGCATCAAGTTTCCGTCGCTGATGTTTTTACGGCAAATCCAGTGGCGTGAAAAACGCCGTCTCGAGATCAGGCACTGGTTGCTGCTGATGCTGCGCTGCCTGCTGCTGATGCTCGTGGTGTTAGCCTTCGCGCGCCCCTTTTTGAGCGGCGAAAGCACGCCCATGATGCTCGAACTGGAGCGTAGCGACAGCGTGATCGTGATCGACCGCTCTTACAGCATGCGTATCTCCGACAGCTGGCAGCAGGCGCAGCAGATCGCGCTGCAGCTGGTGGCCGAGAAACAGGCGCAGGACCGGATCGGCGTGGTGGCGTTTGACGACGAAGCCGAGGTCATCAGCGACCTGACGGACAACGCCGCCAACCTGCGTAGCGTGATCGAAAGCCAAACGCCCGGCTTACGAACTACCAGCCTGCGCGCGGCGCTCGAGCAGGCGGCCCGGCTGCTGGCCGGCAGTAACGCGCAGCGCAAACGCATATTGCTGGTATCGGATTTCCAGGCCGCCGGCATCGCCCGCGGTGACCTGCCGCTCGTCAGCCAGGATACCGAAGTCGTCGCGCATGCCGTCAAACTTGCCGACAGCGCAAACACCTCTATTTCATCCGTTTCCGTCGAGCCCTCGACAGACGGTACCAACGACGAGTTTACGCTGGCGGTGGAGTTGACCAATCACTCCGGCAAACCGATGGCGCAGCGGCTCGGCCTGGCACTGGATGGCCGCGTGCTCGAGCGCCGCGAGTTGAACCTGCTGCCGGGCGCGGTCGTGACGCAAACCTTTTCCGGGCTTAGCCCGGGCGCAGGGCTGGTACGCGGTGTCGTCAGCCTCGCCGATGATGGCCTGGCGCTGGATAACCGCGCTTATTTTGTTTATTCGAACCAGCAGAAACTGCCGCTACTGATCATCGAGGGTGCGCGTTCGCGTGCCAACCAGGGCGTATACCTGGAAAGCGCGCTGCGACTGGCGCGCGATCCCGAGTTTCGGGTAGAGCGCCGTACCTGGAACCAGCTGGAGCCGAGTGAGTTGTCGTCATGGGCAGTGATCGTGATCGATGACACGACGATACCGGGCGGTGACATGTCTACCGCTCTGCGGGATTTTGTTGCGGCCGGCGGCGGCCTGCTGGTTACCCTCGGCACAGCGCAGCAGGATAGCTGGTTATCCGCGGACGACGGCTTTCTGCCCGGCAAGCCGCAAGGCCCTGTCGACGCCAGAAGCGGCACGGCATTCGGTATCCGCGCGCTCGATGCCGACCATCCCCTGTCTGCGAATCGAGATTCGGGCTCTGCCGCGAACCTGTCGACCGTCAGCGTATTCAGCTACCGAACCTTGCAGCCGAATGCAGCGGACCGCGTTCTGGCGTACTACGACGACGGCGGCGTGGCCCTCGCTGAAAGGCAGCTCGAGCAGGGCAAAACGCTGGTTTTGACGACGACGCTCGATCCCCACTGGAACGATTTCGCGCTGCAGCCGGCTTTCCTGCCCTTCCTGTACCGGGCACTGCGCTACCTGACCGGATACGATGCCTATCAGCGCGAATTCGAGGTTGGCGACATCGCCTACGTGATGCGCTACGCGCGCGCGCAGGCAGGCAGCGACGCCATCGTCGCCGG
>JAASSH010000340.1 GCA_021767985.1 Gammaproteobacteria bacterium
GGCAATATAGGGCGTGTTGCGTTCACGAAATCCGACCAGCACCCGCCCCTTCCTGGCGACATACTTGACGCCCAGCCGGGCTTTTCTGCGATAGCCCCAGTCACTGCCGCGTAACGCGGGTACGACCTCACCGATGCTGACACCCGCATGCGCCATCATATTGAGCAGTGATTGCTGCTTCAGCGCCAGCTGGTCCTCGTTCGCCAGGTGCTGCAGGCTGCAACCGCCGCAAACCTGGAATGCGGCGCAGCGCGCTTCGATACGCCGCGGTGACGCCTCGATGACTTCGAGGGTAGTTGCCTGATCGAACTTACGGCTGCTCTTCAACACCTGAATCAGCACCCTTTCCCCTTCGAGGGCGCCGAATACGAATACCGTCTTGCCGTTAACGCGGGTGATGCCACGCCCCTCGTGCGACATAGAGTCGATGGTCACTTCACGCGGCTCGGGCCGTCGACCGCGACGCCCGCGCCTAGACGGCATTTTGCAACAGCCTCGCGACGTTCGGCAGCATGAGAGGCGTTTCAGGCACCGAGCCAGGCGGATTCGAAGTCGAGCAGGTGCTGCAATCCCGAGGCCTTAAGTTCAGCGCGCAACAGCTCGCACTCGGCCTGGTAACGAGGCTGGTCGAGATTACCGCGATTGCGCTCGTAATTGAGATATACCAGGTAGGTATTGAGCACGTCGGTTTCACAGTAGTCGCGAATCGCCTGTATCTGGCCCTGCTGGTAAGCATCCCATACCCTGGCGCCGCTCATGCCCATTTTGCCCGGAAAGCCGCACAGGCTCGCTATCTCATCCAGCGGAGCGTTAGCACGCGGCTGAAACCCGGCCAACACGTCCATCAGGTCGGTATGGCGCTCGTGATAGCGACTCAGGTAATTGTTGTAACGAAAACTGGTATCGTTTTGCCCGGTCTCCCAGTAATGCGCGGCGTCGATCGGATACAACAGGCTGCGGTAGTGGATTACCGGTAGATCGAAACCACCGCCGTTCCACGACACCAGGCGCGGTGTGTAGCGCTCGATACCGCTGAAAAATCGCTGCAGCAAATCCTGCTCGTCGGAATCGACCGTTCCCAGCGACCACACCTTGACCTGATCGCGCGTGCGCAACACTGCCGAAATCGCGACGATTCGATGCAGGTGATGGCGTAAAAAATCGTTACCAACCTGCTGCCGACGCAACTGGAACACCGCGCGCGCGACGTCATCGTCCGACAGCCCGTGCAGGTCATACACGCGACGACAACCATCGATGTCGGGAATGGTCTCGATATCAAAAACAAAAACGTTCATGGACTGTTCCGTATCAGGAATGCTTGAAAACCCCGGTCGACAGGTAGCGGTCGCCGCGATCGCAAACGATGCTCACGATATGGGAACTGGATACCGTTTGCGCCAGCCTGAGGCTAGCACAAAGCGCTCCGCCTGACGAAATGCCGCAAAAAATACCCTCTTTCGCCGCCAGTTCGCGAGTATAGACTTCGGCTTCCTCACGCGATACCTCGATAATCTGGTCAACCGCCTCGGGTCGATAAATTCGGGGCACATACTCCGGCGGCCATCGACGTATGCCAGGAATAGCGGAGCCTTCGGCGGGTTGCACGCCAACGATACGGATATCCGGATTCACCTCTTTGAAGTAGCGAGAGCAGCCCATAATGGTTCCGGTGGTACCCATCGAACTGACGAAATGAGTGATCTGATGATCGGTCTGGCGCCAGATTTCCGGGCCCGTGGTTTCGTAATGCGCCAGCGGATTATTGGGATTGGCGAACTGATCCAGCATTTTCGCCCTGCCCGATGCATTCATCTCCTCGGCGATGTCTCGCGCCCTGATCATGCCCTCTTCCTTGCTTACCAAAACAATTTCGGCGCCGAAGGCACGCATGGTCGCGAGTCGCTCGTGGCTCATGTTATCCGGCATAATCAAGGTCATATGGAAACCGCGCATCGCGGCGACCATGGCCAGGGCGATACCGGTGTTGCCGCTGGTGGCTTCCACCAGCGCGTCGCCGGGTTTGATCTCTCCCCTGGCCTCGGCATGTTTGATCATGCTATAAGCCGCGCGATCCTTGACCGAGCCGGCCGGATTATTACCCTCCAGCTTCACCGAAATGCGGTTATCGACGCCCGCACCCAGACGCTGCAATGTCACCAGTGGAGTATTTCCGATATAATCCTGTAACAACATAAACCATTACAACCCAGTCGAGGATGGGAGTTTCGAAACCTGTCATTTTACTTTAACAGGGAATTGCAGATAAGCGATTTCTGAACCACGGAGAAGGTTCTTTGCGATTAATCACCAGGATTTGTGCGCTATCGCTGCCGGTGCTGCAGGTTTACACCGGATCGAAATCCGGTGACGAAAAGCGCCAGAACCGCAAACCGGAGAACGTTTATGATCAGGCGTCTCACCTGAGAATATCCGGCAGGTTCTAGCTAGATGCGAGGAATGGAAGCGTGACTAACAGCTGGTTTAAAGGAATATTGTGCGGCCTGATTTTACTAGCCTCGAGCCAGGCATCCGCGCAGCCTGCCATCAGCCAGATCATTGTTGTCAAGAGCAGCGACAATAGCTATTTCAACCAGAGTATAGAAACCCTGATCAAGCAGGTAGACCGGACGGCACAATTCAAGGTCGTCATGCCGCAGGATCTGCACACTGTTGTCGAGACCGGGGACGAGCAGCAAATTTTCGTCGCACTCGGGCAATCGGCTGCCGAGGCGGTCGGCCGGCTCGATGGCGGAGTCAGCGCATTCAATGCCTACCTCACCGAGGAACAGTCTCGCAACCTGAATCTCGAAAACCAGGTCGCAGTGCTCCTCGATCAACCCCTGCAACGCTATCTCGCATTTTGTAGATTGATACTATCGGCCGATTCGGTGGGTATAATCACCGAGCAGGTAATCGTTCTCGACCCGGTACAATTCGATTTACTGCAGGCTCTGGATTTCGGCCTGAACCAGTACCAGATCGACCCGCTCAACAAACTGCTGCCAGTGCTGCGCCGACTGCTGGCGCGAAACGACGCGCTGCTAATGCTGCCAAGGCGGTCAGTTTATAACCGGGATACCCTCAAGGGCGTTTTGCTGACCGGCTACCGCAATCGCAAGCCGGTGATCAGCTACTCCCCGGCGCACGTCAAATCCGGCGCACTGGCATCGATTTACTCTTCGCCAGTCGATATCGGCCGGCACCTTGCGACGCTGATCAACCGGCAGCTGGAGAATCCCGAGCGGGAGACCAGGGGCTTTGAGTTTGCCCGCTTTTACTCGATCAGGACCAACCCGCGTATTGCCGCTGCCCTCGGCATCGTTCTTCCGGCGGAGCGTGAACTGCGTTCCGCACTGGACAGGTTGCAACGATGAAACGCCTGGGCATAAAGTACCAGCTATTGCTGATCACGCTGATCCCGGTTTTCCTGATCGATTTATTCTTTACCTACGCGCATATCGACAACAGTATCGAACAGGCCAGCGAACTCCTGCGGAGCAAAGGCCAAATCATCGCCCGGCAAATAGCCGGCGCTTCCGAATTCAACCTGTTTACCGGGAACGACGGCCAGATCCAGTACCTGCTGGATCAATCCGTCGGCAGCAACGAAATCGTGCGGGCATCGGTCTACGATCGCCAGGGACAGCTAATCGCCGAGTCTGTTGGCGACCTGTTTGACGAAATGTCGGCAAACGACTACTCCTATTACCGGCAGGCGATCCTGACCCAGAGTA
>JAASSH010000341.1 GCA_021767985.1 Gammaproteobacteria bacterium
GTCGTGCGTGGTAATGCCTGTGGGGCAGGTATTCTTGTTGCATTGCAGCGCCTGGATACAACCCAGGGCAAACATGAAACCGCGTGCCGAAACGCAAAAATCGGCACCCACGCAAAGCGCCCAGGCGACTTTAGCCGGATGCACCAGCTTGCCGGAGGCGATGACCTTGACACGATCACGCAATCCGTGCAGGTTCAGTTTATCGACCACCAGCGGCAGGCCTTCGCGCAGCGGCAGGCCGACCTCGTCGATCAGCGGCATGGGCGCCGCGCCGGTACCGCCCTCGGCGCCGTCGACGGTAATAAAATCCGGCGCGCTTTCGAGACCTCTCTTATTGATTTCGGTAAACAACTCGTCGAGCCAGCCATAGGCGCCGATCACGGTCTTGAATCCGACCGGACGCCCGGTCACGGTTCTGATGCGGTCGATCATCGCCAGCAACTCATCCACCGAATTGATATCGGGATGCCGGTTCGGACTGATCGAATCCTGGCCCACGTGGATTCCCCGGATTTTAGCGATTTCCGGACTGACCTTGGCCCCGGGCAGGATACCGCCCTTACCCGGCTTCGCGCCCTGGCTCAGTTTTATCTCGAACATGCGCACCTGCTCGTGTGCCGCCAGTTCCCTGAGTTTGTCATCGCTGAGATTACCGTCGAGATCGCGCACCCCGTACTTGGCGGTGCCGACTTGCACGACGAGATCGCAACCGCCCTCGAGATGGTAGGGCGAGACCCCGCCTTCGCCGGTATTCATCCAGCAACCGGTTTTCCTGGCGCCGGTAGCCAGCGCCAGGATTGCGGGTGCCGATAACGCGCCGTAGCTCATGCCGGAAATGTTGTACAGCGAACGCGTCAGGTAAGGCCGCTCGGCATAGGGTCCGATGGCGACCTCGCCCGGCGGCACCGCGTCGGCGCCCAGGGTCGGGAAAGCACAGTTGACAAATATCGTGGTGCCCGCGGGCTTGAGATCGCGCGTCGAGCCGAACGCCACCGTGGTGTCGACGTGCTTGGCCGCGCGATACACCCAGGAACGCTCCGCGCGGTTGAACGGCAGCTCTTCGCGATCCATCGAAAAGAAATACTGCCGGAAAAATTCGCCGAGGTGCTCGAAAAAGTAACGGAAACGACCCACGACGGGATAGTTGCGCCGGATCGCGTGTGTGGTCTGGCTTACATCGATAATATAAATTACGACGAGCGCAATAATGCCGATGAAAAATCCGACTACCAGTATCGTCGCGGCGATCGACAGAAAGCCGGATACGAATGCATTGACGGTATCGCCCAGGAAAGGCAGTTCCATGTGAAATCCCCCGTTATATTTTTATTTCTATCGTTCTGCATCTTAGTAAATTAAACCGGTTTTTGGTTCATTATTTATCCGTTTCAAAAAAAACTCCTATTAATCGCCGATAAATGGCAAAATCTCGCCGCAATTAACCAATAACACAAGCCACACAATAGGAGACATCATGGAAAACATATCTCAATGGATAGCGGAGAACGGGGTTGACTGGGGTATTAAAATTGCAGTCGCGATCGCGATCTTCATCGTCGGTAAAATTATCGTGCGCATCCTTGCCAACCTGCTCGAACGCGCGCTGCGCAAGGGCGGCACCGATGATATGCTGGTCAAGTTTCTCGGCAACATCACCTACGGCATCCTGCTGGTCGCAGTGGTGCTGGCCGCGGTCGATACCCTCGGCGTCAACGTCACCTCGCTGATGGCGATTCTCGGTGCCGCCGGCCTCGCCGTCGGCCTGGCGCTAAAAGATTCGCTGGGCAATTTTGCCGCCGGCGTCATGATCATCATCTTCCGGCCGTTCAAGATCGGCGATTTCATCAACGCGGGCGGCGCCGCCGGCGTGGTCGATGAAATCGGCCTGTTCGCGACGCTGATGCACACCGGCGATAACCAGCGCATCATCGTGCCGAACTCGGCTATCATCGGCGGCAACATCACCAACGTCAGCGCGCTGGAAACCCGCCGCGTCGATCTCGTTTTCGGTATCGGTTACGACGACAATATCGGTCAGGCGCGCGACATCATCATGGCGGTGATGGAAGCCGACACTCGCATCCTCAGCGATCCGGCCCCTGCGGTGGCGGTTGGCGAACTCGCCGACAGCAGCGTTAACCTGAACGTGCGGCCCTGGGTCAATTCAGGAGATTACTGGCCGGTGCGAGCTGACCTGCTCGAAAACATCAAGGTCAAGTTCGACGAGGCGGGCATCAGCATCCCCTATCCGCAACAGGATGTTTACATGCACGAGGTCAAGGCCGCAGGCTAACTCTTGCTGCAGTCGCGGCAGCTTCAGGCTGCCGCGGCTGGTTCCAGCGCAACCCCGTCTATCGTGATGCGATGCATCAGGCGGCGTTCGCCATGGTAGTCGTTGAGCGCGCAGTGATGCGTGGCGCGATTGTCCCAGATCGCGACTGATCCCCTGCGCCAGTGAAAGCGGCAGGTGAACTCGTTTTGCGTGGCATGCGCGTAAAGGTAATCGAGCAGCGGCTGCGATTCCGCCTGGGTCCAGTCGTCGAACCTGACGGTAAAATCTCCGTTGACATAAAGCGCCGGCCGGCCCGATAACGGGTGTCGGATGATCACCGGATGGATCGCGTCCTGGGTAGCGGCCCCGGTATTACCCAGCCGGCCGCCGAGATCGTCGAGATCGGTATCCACGTAAGCACCCTCACCGAACGCGTGCCGGCTGGAATGCACGGCATTCATCGTCGACAGCATTTTCTTGAGCCCGTCCGAAAGCGCATCATAGGCGGCGTACATGCTGGCGAACAGCGTATCGCCGCCGACGCTCGGTACTTCTCGGGCATACAGGATCGAACCCATCGCCGGAATCTGGTCGTAGGAATGGTCGGTATGCCAGCTGGAACCGATGTTGGCCTTCTGATCGGCTTCCTTGCGCACCTCGGCGATCATCGGGTGGGTAGCGACCGGCTGAAAGAAACGATTGACGTTGATATCACCCCAGCGGCGCGCAAACTCGATGTGCTGATCCGGCGTGATATCCTGGTCGCGCAGGAAAATTACGCCGTAATCGACGTAGGCCTGGCGCAGTTCGGCGAACTGTTCATCGCCGATGCCCGCGGCGATGTCGACGCCACTGATCTCGGCGCCAAGCGCGGGGCTCACCGGGCTGGCTTCGATAGTTTTATAGTCGCTACTCATGAGCCGCGAGTTTACGCCTCCGGATTCTCGGTTTCAAACGATGCGGCAGGCGTTGATCAGCCACCGCGGGGAACAACCTCGGCGCCGGCCTCTTCCGGCTCCTCGTCGACCAGGAACTCGGGAAAGCCCGGTGCGCGCAGATCTTCACCACAGGCATCCTCGAGGCGCTTGACCACCATCGACGACCATACCCGCGGGCCATACCTGGCGAGTCCGTCGCGCATGATCTTCACCGCGAGCGGCGACATTTCCAGCGGCACATCGAATTTCTTGCCGAGATCATCGAACAGCGTCAGGTCCTTGACCTCGTGATCCATGGTGAAATTGATATTGTAGCTGCCGTTCAGTATCAACTGGCCCTCGGTTTCGTGCACGAAGGAATTACCCGAGGAAATGCGAATCGCCTCGTAGGCGACACCGAGATCGATACCGGCCTTCTTCGCTACCATGAAGGCCTCACCGGTCGAGATCAATTGCACTCCAGCCAGGTAATTGGTTGCGACTTTTAGTATCGACGCGCTGCCGAGCTCGCCGGTATGCAGCA
>JAASSH010000342.1 GCA_021767985.1 Gammaproteobacteria bacterium
CAGGCGGAAAACGATCTCAATACCCATTTTGGCGTGTCGCGCGTGGTCATGGTCGAGGGTTACGCCAGGGGCGAATTGACCCGTGGACATATCGACGGCTTTGCTCGATTTATCGCTCCCGACACGGTGGTAGTGGCACAGTGTACCGCTGAATCGCGTTGTCGACCTGGAGATGGCGACGCCGGGTCGCTTTACGATAACGCCGCTGCCACCATTGCCGCGGCGGGTTTCAACGTGATCCGCGATCCGATTCTGGGGCAGGTCGAGTATCGCGACAAGATTTTTAACGCCAAGTACCTCAACTGGCTGGTCGGCAACGGCTTCGTGATTGCCGGCGGTTTTGGAGACGAGGCGCTTGACGCGGCGGCGAAGATACGTATCGAGGGCTATTTCCCCGGCAGAGACGTCTACGTCATCGATATTCTCGAATCCTGGTACGACGGTGGCGGCGTGCATTGCCACACCAACGACCAGCCTGCGATATGAGTAGAGCCTGCAAACTGGCGCTGTTGCTGGTCGCGTTGTGCGCTAACGCGCTGGCCGATCACGAGAGCGACGCGCCATCGCCCTGGTCGTGGCATGTCGTGTCAGGCGGCCTGGACGAGAGCAGGGTGGCGATCTATAGCCAGGCGGAACTGGTCGGGATCTACGATTTCAGTTGCGACCTGACCGATGCCGTCAACGGCGAAAAGCGTGAAACCGAAGCCAGCCTGAACCTGGTACAGCCAGTGTCCCATCCCCTGGGCCTGTTGGTGATTACCTGTAACGTCGGTGCGCATTCGCAACACCTCGCCATCGTCGACCCGGAGAAAAAAACCAGTCAGCCGGTGTTCGCCCGAACCGGCAGCTACTTCGTCAAGTTTGAACTCGAGGACGGGGAGCTATGGATAAGCTACGATCGGCCCTGCGCCACCGGGGTTAGCGTCGAATGCCCCGATGGTTTCGAAACGGTTTTCGTTCGGTATCCCGAGTAATTGTAAAGTTTGCGCATTATCCAGTTCGTCGGCATCACCGGATAGCGCACTATTGAGGTTATTTATCCTGCAGGTAAGTTTAACCTTGGGTCGAGGAGAGCGCGCCCAGTGAATCGTATCGCGGAAAATTCCGATCATCCCGCCCTCGGTATCGCCCTGATGCTTGCCGGCATCGCCGGCTTTGCGATCATGGATGCGACTATCAAGTGGCTCGTTGCCGATTATCACGTGGTGCAGGTGGCGGCGTTGCGCAGCTGGTTCGGCTTGCCGCTGCTATGCCTGTTCGCGCTGCGGGGTGGAGGTCTGGAACGGCTGAAAACGCGGCGTCCCGCGGTCCATTTCGGGCGTTACCTGCTGGTGCTCGGGCTCACGTTCTGTTTCTTCTGGGCGTTGTCCCAGATGAAGCTGGTCGATGCGATCGCAATTTCGTTCGCCGCACCTATTTTCATCACAGTTCTGTCGATGCCGCTGCTGCGGGAGTCGGTAGGGCTGCATCGCTGGCTGGCGGTCGGCATCGGTTTCGTCGGCGTGCTCGTCATGCTGCGGCCTGGATTCGGAGTTTTCCAGTGGGCGGCGCTGGTCGTATTGCTGAGCGTCGGGTTTTATGCCCTGTTAATGATTACCACCCGGGCATTCAAGAACACCGAGAGTTCCGCCTCGCTGATGCTTTATCCGCAGCTTGGTATGTCGCTGACCGGAATTCTGCTGGCGCCTTTCTTCTGGGTTACGCCGGATCTCATGGATCTGGCGCTGTTCGCGCTGGCCGGCACCTTCGGCAGTGTTGGCGTCATGTGCGTGACGCACGCCTTTCGACTTGGCCCGGCCGCGGTGATTACCCCGTTCGAATACTCCGCGCTGCTCTGGGCAACCCTGTTGGGGTACCTGTTATGGGACGAACTACCGGACGGCATCACGCTGCTCGGTGCGGCCATCGTCGTGGCAAGCGGGCTTTACATCGTTTACCGCGAGACGATCAGGGCCGGCCGGCCGCAGCACCAGCTGACCAGCATGAGCCCCGACGACACGGCTAGCTGATGCGATATTCGGTGATCGGGGGTTAACGGGGTAACAGTAAAAGAGAATTAGTCGACAATCGTTCTCAATGTCTGACGAAACAACTCATGCGGACTCGATCTGATCAACTCGAGACTTGATACCTAGACTGGGGCAAGGAGAACCAGATCGTGCTGCCGTTGCCTGGGCCCTCGGATTCGACCCAGATTTCGCCGCCGTGTACCTCGACGATCCTTTTAACCAACGCCAGTCCTACGCCGGTGCCGCCGACCTCGGCGCTCAGTCTTTCGAACAGTCCGAATATCTGGTGCTGAAATTCCTCGGCAATGCCGATACCGTTATCCCGCACGAAGCAATGAATCATGCCATCCTGTTCGAGCGCGCCGATGTGAATC
This sequence comes from Gammaproteobacteria bacterium, assembly GCA_021767985.1. Taxonomy (GTDB): domain Bacteria; phylum Pseudomonadota; class Gammaproteobacteria. The sequence continues at coordinate 2,384 of JAASSH010000342.1, forward strand.
CGGGGCGAAGGCTGGTCACCCATGAATTTGATCGCATTTTCAATCAGGTTCAGGAAAACTTCGATCAGTCTGGTTTCGTCGCCGCTCACCCGGGGCATCTCGTCAATGACGATTTCAACCCCCATCTCGTCGGCACTGGTCTCGACCAACTGGCTCGCTTGTCTGGCGATATCGCTCAGTTTACAGTTTGTCGGATCGCCCATGACGCGACCAATGCGTCCCAGTTCGAGTAAATCCTCGAGTAGCGCGCCCATCGTGTCGGCGGCGCTATTAATCTTTCCCATGTCGTTGGCAATCCGTTCTTTGTTACCAGCTTCGATATCTCTGTTCAGTAACCCAAGAAATCCCTTAATCGTGACCAGCGGGGTTTTCAGATCATGCGATACGGTGTAGGCAAAGCGTTCCAGTTCTGCGTTCTGATTTTCGAGTTCCTGGGAAACCTTCTCGCGAGTTGCCATTTCCTGGTTGAGCTCTCGTTCGGTCGCCATTCGTAGATTGATTTCCTGTGAAAGACGGCGATTCCAGAAAAAGAATATTGCCAGCAGGAATATCGCCACCAGGGTTACCTGTATGGCGAGCGTGTAGTCGGTCTGGGCGGCGAATTTCTGCTTGATCCAGGAATCGAGTATGATTTGCTGCTGTCCGGGACTAATATTGTCGATCGCCTTGTTCAGGATCGAAACAAGTTGCGGCAGGTTCTTTTGAACGCCCAGGGCCAGCTTGGTATCGAATTCGGTTTTGCCGACGATTCTAACGTTATTTAATCCGAGATCGGAGATGGTGTAACTGCACAGTGCAAGAGTACACAGCAATGCATCTACTTCGCCGGTGGAAACCGCGACCAGCCCATCCTGAATATCGTCGACCGTTACGAAACTGATATCGGGGTATTGCCGCCGAATTTTCGAGGCGTAACCGTAATCCTTTATCAGGGCAATTTTCCGGTTACTAATTATTGAAATGCTTTCGACGTAATTCTCGCGGTTATGCATCGCAATAACTATTGGATTGGCTAAATATGCCCGGGTAAATACCAGGTGAGACTTAAGGTCGGAATCGTCGGTTTCGGACAATATGTCGACCGCACCGTTTTTTGCCTTTTCGGTAGATTCGGTCCAGGTTTTACTGGGGCTCATCTCGAAGTTGATGCCGGTCATATTGGAGATTAACTCGAGGTGTTCGGATACGATACCAATATAGTCCCCGTCGGCATCGAAGGCTTCGTAGGGTAGCCAGTTGGGGTCACCGGTAAAGCTGACGCTGGGATGCGTTTCAAGCCACCGTCGTTCACTTTCACTGAGCTCTATTTCGGGCGCAACCGACGCTACTCCACTAAACGCAAGTAACAAG
>JAASSH010000058.1 GCA_021767985.1 Gammaproteobacteria bacterium
ATCGAGCTTTACCTGTTCGGCGCCGGGCATGTCGGCCAGGCGCTGGTGCGTGCGCTCGTGGACCTGCCGGTCGAGATTTGCTGGATCGATACCCGCGACGATATCCTGCCCGAAAATCCGCCGGCGGGGGTGGAAACGATTTGTACCGATAGCCCTGAGGCCGAGATCGATGCGGCGCCTGCCGGCGCATACTTTCTCGTAATGACCCACGATCACGCGCTCGATCAGCGTCTTTGCGAGCAGATTCTGAAACGTGACGACTTCACCTATTTCGGTTTGATCGGTTCGAATTCCAAGCGCCGCAACTTTGAAACGCGCATGCGGCGTCGCGGCATCGACCCGCGCCGTTTTGCCGACATGACCTGCCCGATCGGCGTCAACGGCATCAGCAGCAAGCAGCCCGCGCAGATCGCGATTTCGGTTGCCGCCGAAATCCTGCAGGTATACGATCGTGCGCAAAACGAAAACCAGAAAGATAAAAAAACAGTTGTCGCATTAAGGGGAGAGTCATGACATCCGAATCGGGTGGCAGCGAGGCGTTGAGGCTCGAGCTGCAAGGGATCACCAAGATTTATCCATCGGTTATTGCCAACGAAGACGTTTCGCTGTCGGTGAAAAAGGGCGAGATTCACGCGGTGCTGGGTGAAAACGGCGCCGGTAAATCGACGCTGATGAAAATGATATATGGCGTTACCAGGCCCGATGCCGGCAAAATGAAATGGGAAGGTGAAGTCGTGCATGTCGAGAATCCGGCGCACGCCAGGAGCCTCGGCATCGGCATGGTGTTCCAGCATTTCTCACTGTTCGAAACTCTCAACGTGGTCGAAAATGTCGCACTGGGCCTGCCCGGTAACCCCGACCTGAATCAACTTGCCGAGCAAATCGTCGAGGTATCCAACCGCTACGGCCTGCCGGTCGATCCGCAACGCCTGGTGCATGCGTTGTCGGTCGGTGAACGCCAGCGGGTCGAGATTGTCCGCTGCCTGCTGCAAAACCCGAAGCTGTTGATCATGGACGAGCCGACTTCGGTATTGACGCCGCAGGCGGTCCGTAAACTGTTCGATACCCTGCGCCAACTCGCTGAAGAGGGCTGCAGCATTCTCTATATCAGCCACAAGCTCGATGAAATCCAGGAGCTGTGCCATGTCGCCACGGTTCTGCGTGACGGCAAGGTTACCGGTGATTGTATTCCGTCCGAGGAAACCCCGAAATCGATGGCCAGCCTGATGATCGGCAAGGAACTGCCGGTACCCGAGCATAATGCACCGGTTGAGCTGGGAGAGGCACGCCTGCAGTTGAACCGGCTTAACAAGAAATCGGACGATCCCTTCGGTACCGATTTACAGGATATCGAGCTTGAAGTTCGTTCCGGTGAAATCCTCGGTATTGCCGGCGTATCGGGCAATGGTCAGCAGGAATTGCTGTACGCGCTCTCGGGCGAAGAACTGGTAGATGACGCCGATTCAATCGTTATCTGCGGCAAAGCTTCGGGCAGGGATAACCCGGATCGGCGCCGGGTCGGCGGCCTCGGCTTCGTGCCCGAGGAACGCCTCGGCCGCGGTGCAGTGCCGCGCATGTCGCTGACCGAAAACGCGCTGCTGACCGCGCATCACGCCGGCATGCTCAATCATGGCATGATCAAGTTCGACAAGATCGCCGAATTCGCGCGCAAATGCATCGCAGGCTTCAACGTCAAATGCGGCGGCGAAGAGCACGCGGCCAATTCGCTCTCCGGCGGTAACCTGCAAAAGTTCATCATGGGCCGCGAAATCCTGCTGGCGCCGAAGATGCTGGTGGTGGCGCAGCCGACCTGGGGTGTCGACGTCGGTGCCGCCGCGTTCATTCGCCAGGAGCTGATCGATTTGCGCAACCAGGGCACCGCGATCCTGGTGATTTCGGAAGAGCTCGAGGAATTGTTTGAAATCTCCGACCGCATCGCGGTAATTGCCAATGGCCGCATGTCTCCGGCAAAGAACCTGGCCGATACCAACATCGATGAAATCGGGCTCTGGATGAGCGGCATGTGGGAGCAAGGGGCAGCTGACGGCACGGAGGCACAGGCCAATGCTTAGACTCGAGCGCAGACCCGAAGCCTCGCATTTGATGTCCTACGCGTCGCCGGCGATCGCGATCTTACTGATGTTGATCGGCGGCCTGTTTTTGTTTGCGTTCCTCGGTAAAAATCCGATCGAGGGTTTCAAGGTGTTTTTCATCAACCCGATCAGTGACCTGTGGGGTGTATCGGAACTGTTACTCAAGGCGACGCCGCTGATGCTCATCGCCGTCGGGCTCGCGATCGGCTTTCGCGCCAACGTCTGGAATATCGGCGCCGAGGGCCAGCTGATCGTCGGCGGCATCGCCGCCAGTGCGGTTGCGTTGCACTTCCAGGAATCCGAGGGTGCGCATGTACTAATCCTGATGATAATCGCCGGCTGTATCGGCGGCATGTTATGGGCGGCGATACCGGCGTTTCTGAAAACCCGATTCAACACCAATGAAATCCTGGTGTCGCTGATGCTGGTTTACGTCGCGCAGCTGCTGGTGTCGTGGCTGGTGCACGGTCCGATGATGGATCCGGACGGTTTCAATTTTCCGCAATCGGCGATGTTCGAGGATTCGGCCCTGTTGCCTTTGGTGTTCGACGACGGCAGCCGGGTCAACCTGGCATTCGTGTTTGCAATCGGGGCGTTGTTGGCCGGTTATGTTTTCATGTTCCGCAGTTTCGCCGGATTCCAGATGCAGGTTGCGGGATTCGCCAAGGACGCCGCCCGCTACGCCGGTTTTTCGGCCAGGCGCATGATCTGGATCGGGCTGCTCGCCGGCGGCGCGATGGCGGGACTGGCCGGCATGGCCGAAGTCTCGGGCCCGATGGGGCAAATTACCGACCAGGTATCCAGCGGCTACGGTTTCGCCGCGATCATCGTTGCCTTCGTCGCGCGCCTGAACCCGGTCGGTATATTCTTCGCCAGCCTGTTGATGGCGCTGCTTTACCTCGGCGGCGAGCAGGCGCAGCAATATATGAATCTGCCGTCGTCGATATCCCTTGTTTTCCAGGGCATGCTGTTGCTGTTCCTGCTCGGCTCGGACGTATTTATCAATTATCGCCTGCGCTGGAAGAGGGAGGTAGCGGCCTGATGGAAGGTTCGATTTTAAGTTCGATTCTATTCGCGACCATCGTCGCCGGCACACCGTTGATCATCGTCGCGCTGGGCCAGTTGATCGCCGAAAAATCCGGGGTATTGAATCTGGGCGCCGAGGGCATGATGTCGATGGGCGCTATCGCCGGTTTCGCGATCAGCTTCGAAACCGGCAGTGTCTGGCTGGGCGTGCTCGGCGGCATGGCCGCGGGTGCGCTGATGTCGTACCTGTTTGCCGTTGTCGTGCTGACGTTAATGGGCAACCAGGTCGCCACCGGCCTGGCCTTGTCGATCCTCGGCGTCGGACTGTCGGCATTCATCGGTAAGCCCTACGAGTCCGAGATTTTGCCCACAATCGAAGCGATCCGTATTCCGCTGCTGGCGGATATTCCGATTATCGGCGAGCCGTTATTCGCGCAGCAATCGCTGGTCTATTTTTCATGGGCGCTGTTCGGCGCCATCGTCTGGTTCCTGTATCGCAGCCGGCCCGGCCTGGTGTTGCGCGCCGTTGGCGAGTCACCTTCGTCGGCGCATTCCATTGGCTACCCCGTGATTCGTATTCGTTACATGGCGACAATATTCGGCGGTGCCATGGCGGGAATCGGCGGTGCTTTCCTGTCGGTTTTTTATACACCGTTGTGGGTCGAGGGCATGGTCGCCGGGCGCGGCTGGATTGCGATCGCGCTGGTCGTGTTTGCGACCTGGCGGCCGTTCCGGGTCATGGTCGGTGCTTACCTGTTCGGCGGTGTCATGGTAGCGCAGTTATTCGTGCAGGGCTCCGGGCTGGAAATCAATATTCCGTCGCAGTTCCTGTCGTCGCTGCCATACCTCGCGACCATCATCGTGTTGGTAATCATTTCGCGCGACCAGAACACTGTGCGCCTGAACGCACCGGTATCGCTGGGACAGCCCTACCGGCCCGATGCCTGATGTCTTAAGCGGGCGTTAATCAATGAGTCTTTATATAACAAGGGTTGTAAAACCCGTAAACACTAACCTAAATGAAAAAATCCCGGGAGGGTTCTGAAATGGCACTAACAAAGATAATTAATAAACTGGCGATCGTGGCGCTACTCGGCGCGCTGAGCGGCGCCGGCATGGCGGCCGACAACGTCGGCTTCGTCTACGTAAGTCCGATCGGCGATGCCGGCTGGACCTATCAGCATGACCTGGGGCGTTTGCAGCTGGAAAAAGAAACCGGTGTCACCACCAGTTACGTCGAAAACGTGCCCGAGGGTCCCGATGCAGAACGCGTAATTCGCGAAATGGCGAAGCGCGGCGACAAGGTCGTGTTTGCCACCAGTTTCGGTTTCATGAACTATGCGCTCAAGGTATCCAAGACTTTTCGCAAGACCGCGTTCGTGCACGCCACTGGCTACAAGCTGGGCAAGAACATGGGCCTGGTTAACGCACGATTTTACGAAGGCCGCTACCTGACCGGCGTGATCGCCGGTGAAATGACCAAGTCCAACGTTCTGGGATATGTCGCGGCTTTCCCGATTCCCGAAGTCATGCAGGGCATCAACGCGTTTATCCAGGGCGCGCGCAGCGTGAACCCGAAAGCCGAGCTACGCGTGATTTGGGTTAATTCGTGGTTCGATCCGGGCAAGGAGCGCCAGGCCGCGCTGACCCTGCTGTCCCAGGAGGCCGACGTGATCACCCACCATACCGATTCCACCGCCGTGGTGCAGGCTGCCGAAGATCAGGGCAAGTATGCGTTCGGTTATCACTCGGACATGAGCAAGTACGGTCCCAAGGCCCACCTTACAGCAACCACGCATCACTGGGGTGACTACTACGTGAAGACGGTTAAGGAAGTCCAGGCCGGTACCTGGAAACCAACCAGCGTCTGGGGCGGCTATGCCGAGGGCATGATCCGGCTGGCACCGCTGAACAAGGCGATTCCGGCGGATCTGCAAAACCGGATCCGTGAGATGGAAAAGCAGATGACTGCTGGAAAGCTGCATCCTTTTGCAGGTCCGGTAGTTGATCAAAGCGGAAAAACCATCGTGCCGGCGGGTCAGAACATGACCGACGAGCAGCTCAATGCGATGAATTACTACGTGCAGGGCGTGGTTAGTAAAGTCCCTAACTAAACCGTTAAACAAAAAGGTAGCCATGCAGGCGCATGGCTACCCGGTTGTTTGAATCGTATCTCATGGAAGCATATCTCTTAGACTGGATTAACCTGCTGCTGCGCTGGTTGCACCTTATCGCCGGCGTAGCCTGGATCGGCGCGTCGTTTTATTTCGTCATGCTCGACAGCTCGCTTTCCAGGCCCGCACGCGCGCAGGACGAACAACGCGGCGTTACCGGCGAACTGTGGGCGGTACACGGCGGTGGAGTCTACCAGAGCCAGAAGTTCCTGCTCGGCCCGGTCGGAGAACCGCTGGCCGAAAAGCTGCACTGGTCGAAATGGGAAGCCTATACCACCTGGCTGTCGGGGATGGGCCTGCTGATCGTGATCTACTGGTTTGGCGCCGGAACCTACCTGATCGACGCCCAGGTTATGGCGTTGTCGCCCGCGGGCGGCATTGCAATCAGTGCCGGCGTGATCGTCGTCGGCTGGATTGTCTATAACCTGCTTTGCCAGGCTATGAAGGGCAGGGACTCGGCACTTGCGGGCGTGCTTTTCGCGTTGGTCTGCCTCGTCTCCTGGGGTTTGTTCCAGTTACTCAGCGCGCGCGCCGCCTACCTGCACACGGGCGCGATGATGGGCAGCATCATGGCAGCCAACGTGTTCTTCCATATCATTCCCGGGCAAAAGAAGGTGGTTTCGCAGATGCGTGCCGGCGAAACGCCGGACGCCGAGCCCGGCATCATCGGGAAACAGCGTTCGGTACATAACACCTATTTTACGCTGCCGGTGCTGTTCATCATGATCAGCAGTCATTACCCGATGACTTACAGTCACGAAAACGGCTGGCTGGTCCTGATTTTCATCATGCTCGCCGGGGTGCTGATCCGGCAGTATTTCGTGCTGCGCCACGGTGGTAACGCGAATCCGGCGCTGCCGGCGGTGGCGGTAATCCTGCTGTTGTCGATGGTTTGGTACCTGAGCCCGAAGGCCGTCGACGGCACCGTCAGCGCGGCCGTTAGCGAGGATCAGATTAGCCAGATCATGAATAGCCGCTGCGTCTCCTGCCATGCCGCCAGCCCGACCCAGCCCGGTTTCGCCGAGGCGCCGCTGGGACTGGTTTTTGAAACGCCAGCGCAAATTGCACAGAATGCGGCGCGCATCGCAACCACGGTGCAATCGAAATACATGCCGATTGGGAACCTGACCGGCATGACCGACCAGGAGCGTGCCGTGGTCGCGACCTGGTTCGCCCAGCAGCAATAGACTGCCATGTCGGTCGTGCCCTCGCCGCTGGATAACAACTCGTGCGATACCGCGATTCGCGCGAGTTTCCTCCATTTCAATGCCGATCCCGACCGGCGTGGCGACGCTTTCGAATACCTCGAAGACGGTCTGATGATACTGAAGCAGGGCCGTATCCAGATGCTGGTAAACGCCACCGACTGGATCGATTACCTGCCCGACGGTTCGGCGCTGTACGACTACAGCGGGCGGCTGGTGATGCCCGGCTTCATCGATGCCCACACCCATTACCCGCAAACCGAAATGATTGCGAGCCATGGGCTGCAGTTGCTCGACTGGCTGCAGCAGTACACCTTTCCGACCGAGGAGAAATTTGCCGAGCGCGATCATGCCGACAGGATCGCCGCGTTTTTCTGCGAGCAGATGCTGGCCAACGGCACCACCACCAGCGCTGTGTATGCGACCGTGCATCCACAGTCGGTAGACGCCATCTTCGAACAGGCACAGCAGCGCGACCTGTGCCTGATTGCGGGCAAGGTAATGATGGACCGTAACGCGCCGCCAGCGCTTTGCGATAGCGTGGAGTCGAGTTACCGTGATTGCAGCGAACTGATCAAACGCTGGCATTTACAGGGACGTAATCATTACGCGGTCACGCCTCGTTTCGCGCCCTGCTCGAGTCCCGGGCAACTCGAGGTTTGCGCACAATTGCTGAACGAAAGCCCGGACCTGTACCTGCAGTCACACGTGGCGGAAAATCGCGACGAGGTCGAATGGGTCGCCAGGCTGTTTCCGGACAGCCGCAGTTACCTCGATGTTTATGACAGCCACGGCTTGCTCGGGCCGCGTTCGATTTACGGGCACTGTATCCACCTCGATCAGCAGGACCGCGAGCGCATGGCCGCGAGCGGTGCCGCGATTGCATTCTGCCCGACTTCAAACCTGTTTCTTGGCAGTGGCCTGTTTAGCCTGGAAGACGCCAGCGCGCTGGGTATTCGCCTGGGCCTGGCCACCGACGTCGGTGCCGGCACCAGTTTCAGCATGCTGCAGACGCTGGCCGAAGCCTACAAGATATGCCAGCTCGGTGGCCAGCGGCTTACCCCGCTGAAAGCCTTTTACCTGGTGACGCTGGGTGCCGCGGAGTCACTCTATCTTGATCATAGAATTGGCAATTTTACGCCCGGCAAGGAGGCTGATTTCGTCGTGCTCGATCTGGCTGCCACCGAGCTGATGCAGTGCCGCATGGACAATGCATCGACCCTCGAAGAGCGGCTGTTTGCGCTGATGATGCTGGGTGACGACCGTTGCGTCCAGGCCACCCATGTCATGGGCAAGCGCCAGTACTCGAGGCCCAACTAATGCCGCCCACCATAATTTTGGGTCAGAGTAAAAACTATCTCTGTTCCGCCTTGCCGGGCTTTAACAGAGTTTTTACTCTGACCCGGAATTATTTGCGAGGTGGGGGATGAGCCTGCTGTTGATCGATAATGCCGAGGTGCTGGTCACCATGGATGACGAAAGGCGCGAGATTGAAAACGGTGCCATAGTCATACGTAGTAATGTAATTGAGCGGCTTGGCAGTGGCGACGAAGTTCATGCCAGCCTGTCTGCTGATGGGCTGGAACCGGATCGGCGTATCGATGCCAGCGGCTGCGTTGTCGTGCCGGGACTCGTCAACTGTCATCATCACCTCTACCAGACGCTGACCCGCAGTATCGGCACCGCCCAGGGCAAGTCGCTGTTCGACTGGCTGCAGACGCTCTATCCGATCTGGGGAGAGATGGATGCCGCGGCGGTTTATGTCAGTGCAAAACTCGGCCTCGCCGAATTGCTGCTGTCCGGCGCCACCACGGTGGCCGATCATCTTTACCTGTTTCCCAACGATGCCCGGCTCGACGATGAAATTCGCGCCGCGCGCGAACTCGGGGTGCGTTTCCATCCGACCCGCGGCAGCATGAGCCTGGGACAGAGCCAGGGCGGCCTGCCGCCGGATAACGTTTGCGAGGACGAGAACGATATCCTGGCCGATTGCGAACGCGTGATAAACGAGTTTCACGATTCCGAATCTTTTTCCATGCTGCGCATCGGGCTGGCTCCCTGTTCGCCGTTCAGCGTAACTCCGGAGTTGATGCGTAAAACCGCCGCGTTGGCACGACGCCACCCCAAGGTCAGGCTGCACACGCATCTCGCCGAAACCATCGA
>JAASSH010000343.1 GCA_021767985.1 Gammaproteobacteria bacterium
ATGCGCTGCGACAGAGCGCGGACGCGTCGGTCAGCCTCAAGTGGCCGAACGATCTGCTGTTCGACGGGCGCAAACTCGGCGGAATTCTGATCGAATCGCGCCCGCACGACGCCGAGCGGTTTTTTTTCGCGATCGGTTTCGGTCTGAACGTATTCATGCAGGCGCCGGAGCTGGCCGAAATCGAACAGCCCACCGCCAGTCTCGACCAGGTTTCAGAGCGAGTCCTCGATCGCACCGAGCTGTTGAGCGCCGCGATCGACGGCGTGGTGCGCGCGGTGCGCGCTTTCGATCCCGAAGACGTCGAGCCGGTCATTACCGAGTTCGCAGCCTTCGATGCTTTTTTCGGCCAGGAAGTGGAGGTGACCAGCGCCACCGCAAGCGTTCGCGGCATTAATCGCGGTATCGCCCCGGACGGCCAATTGAGGCTCGAAACCGAGACCGGCGAGGCGTTGCACTCGTCCGCGGAGATTTCGCTGAGACCCGGCCGGTGATCCTGCTCGATTGTGGCAACAGTTCGTTAAAGGCCCAGCAGCTTGGATCGGGTCAGGTCGTGAGCAGCTTCGCGAGTTCCTATCGAGGTAGCTGGCCGCGCCGCCTGGCGCGATGGATGCAAACCACGGCAGCCTCGAGTTGTTGCCAGTCATCGGTGCTCGATGCAAAACGCCAGGCGCAGCTCGACCAGTGCCTGGCGCAGCAATTCGGGGGCATGGTGACGCGCTTCGAATCGGAAGCCCGCGGCGCCGGCGTGATCAATGGTTACGAGCAACCCGGGCGGCTTGGCGTGGACCGCTGGCTGGCGCTGATCGGTGCCGCCCAACGGATCGGGGGCGACTGCGTCGTGATCGATGCCGGCAGCGCGATAACGCTCGATCTGCTGCGCGGCGACGGCCAGCATCTGGGTGGTGCCATACTGCCGGGGATCAACACCTCGCTACAGCGGTTCAAAGAAATCTTCAGCCACATCGACTTCGAGGACCCGCGAATCGGCCACAACGACGAGCCGGGTAGTTCAACCGAAGCCGCGATTCAGATAGACTACCCCGACCGTTCAATAGACCGACTGCGTGACCTCGTGACAAGCTGGATCAAACGCCTCGATCAGAATGCAAGCCTGTTGCTTACCGGGGGAGACGCGTTTCGCTTGCAGTCGGAACTCGAGCAGCCGGGCCGGATTGTCCCCGACCTGGTTTTCCTGGGCATGCGCAGACTGGCGGAACAATGAAGGTTTTTTTCGGTTTACTGTTGATCGTCAACATCGCGTTCGCGGTATTCCAGTGGCTGATGCCGTACGAACAGCTTTTTGTCGAGCAGAAGAAGGTTCCGGCCGCCGAGCAGTTGCAGTTGCTAACCGATGCCAACACCCAGGTGGTTAGCGAAGCCGAGGTGGTTGCCAAGGTCGAGGCCGAGACCGACGCGCTGGAGGCAGCCGTGGCCAGAATCGAAAAGGAGGTCGAGGCGGAGCGCGCCAATCTCGTCACCGAGGACAGCAGCGACAAGCGCGTGTGCTACACCATCGGGCCGATCAAGGACAAGGCGCGCGCGATCGAGATCAGCGGGCGCTACAGCGGCAGGCAGGCGCAAACCTCGCTCAAGTCGAACCTCGAGAAGGAATACCAGGGCGTCATGGTTTTCATCGCCGGACACAAGACCCGCGCCGACGCGCTCAGGACCGCGAGCAAGCTTTCCGCCAATGGCATCACCGATCACATCATCGTCAATAACGAGGAAAAGCCCAACATCCTGTCGCTGGGTGTTTTCGGATTGAAGCGTAATGCCGACCGGCTCAGGGCGCGCGTGAAAAAGCTGGGCTTCAAGGTCGAGACCGAGTCGCGCTACCGCGAGCGCACGATCTACTGGCTCTACGCCGAGCAGTCGAGCGAAGCCGACGTGCTGCAGTTACTGGACACGACCGACAACGAGAGCGGCATCAGCCAGATCCCGACCCAGTGCCTGCCGGTTTAGACTGGCCGATAGTTCAGGCTTGCAGGCCCGAAACTTGCCAATACCGGGTAAAAACAATAGAATTCGCGCCCTTACCAAAGGGGCAGGATAAGCTCCGGTAAAGGCCGATAAGGCCAGCTTAAGAAGTGATAATGCCGGCGTAGCTCAGTTGGTAGAGCAACTGACTTGTAATCAGTAGGTCCCGCGTTCGATTCGTGGTGCCGGCACCAATTCAAAGCCCCTGATGAAGGGGCTTTTCTTTGCCCGGTCGGCAAGTTCGACTCCCCAGGCCAGTGCCATTTTTTGCTGGCCTATAGCCTGACTATTGACTGCCTGATCCATGGCAGCAGATTTTCATAATTGCATTTGCCCGTTTCGAGCAGGTCGATTAGATACGGGTGGGCCTCACTCGCGTTTACCTCGAGTTTGTAGCCGTTCAAACGAAAAAAAACGTCTGTCGCGAAAAATGCAATTCGCTTGTTTCCGTCGACGAACGGATGATTCATGATGAGGGATTCGAACAGGGCTGCACCCATTTCCGCGAGGTCTTCGTAGTACCCGGTTTGCGGTCTGAAAAGCGCGCTTTCCAGCAGGCCAGGATCTCGAATGCCGGATTCACCACCAAAACGTTCGATCAACCGCGCATGTATCTCGAACAATTCGTCACGGGTGAGGAACTGGACCGGATCAGCGGGCAAGCAGTTGTCCCAGCTCTTCGTTTTGATCCATCGAGTCTTCGAGGTGATTCAACACTTCCGGTCTGATCCGTTTGCGCTTGACATATTCGCTGATCGCCTCCGTTAATAGCCCGGAAACATTTTGATGACGCTCTTTGGCCAATGACTTGAGCTCGTTCCAGACTTCCTCGTCGACTTTTGAACTGATTTTGATGTTTTGCATTCAGATACTATTGCCGACGAATCTTGACATGTCAAGTTTTGTCAGTGTTGCGGGGTCCATAAAATTCTCGCCCGAGGGAGCAACAAGATCTGACCGGATCGGATCAATGCCGCTCCCGCCGGTGACAACAATGCCTTGATGCTTCAGCTTTGTTTTTACTCCAGTGGCAGGGTGTCGTATTCGCCCTCGAGAAAACGATCGCGAATGACAAACTTCTGGATCTTGCGCGAGCCGGTCATCGGGAATTCCTCGACCCGGCACCAGATGGTCGGGGTTTTCTGCGGCGACAGGCGCTCGCGGCAAAAGTCATGCAGCGTGCGCGCCGCAATCGGGGCGTCGTTCTCGCTGCGAAAGAAGCAGCCGATGACCTCGCCCCACTTGTCGTCGGGAATGCCGACCACGGCAACCTCGGCGATTTGTGGGTGTTCCAGCAGCGTGTTTTCGATCTCCGCCGGGAACATGTTTTCGCCGCCGCGGATGATCATGTCCTTGACTCGTCCGGTGATGCGCAGGTAGCCGCGCGCGTCCATGGTGCCGAGGTCGCCGGTATGCAACCAGCCGTCGGCATCGATGGTTGTATGCGTCGAATTTGTGTCGCCGTGGTACTCGCTCATATTGCAGTAGGCGCGCACGCAGATTTCGCCGACGCTGTCGACGGGCACGGCTTCGTTGCCGCCGATGCTTCGAATTGACACCTCGGTGTGCGGCAATGGCTGGCCGATGGTATTGCAGATGTCGTCGAGCGAATCGTCGACAAAGTGCTGCGTGATCACCGGCGAGGTTTCGGTCTGACCATAGAGGGTACCGAAACCGCAGCCGAACAGACGCTGGATATTACGCACCAGTTCCGGCGCCACCATCGCGCCGCCGGAGGAAAACATC